>NZ_CP008985.1:300000-600000 GCF_000754265.1 Candidatus Palibaumannia cicadellinicola
AATCCTATCAAATATGTATCTTTAATATTGTGTTGACAGTATAATGGCAAACTATAAACTAATACTATTAATTTCCATCATGATGTTGGAGCATAGATTATGCCAGAAACTCAACGTTGGACGCTAAAACAGGCCACCGCACTGTTTGATAAGCCTTTTTTTGATTTACTCTTCCACGCTCAACAAGTACACAGAAAAAATTTTCTCCCAGGACAAGTACAAATCAGCACACTTTTGTCGATTAAAACCGGATCCTGCGCCGAAGATTGTAAATATTGCCCACAGAGCTCCCATTACGACACCAAATTGGATAGTGAGCGTCTAGTGCAGTTACAGCAAGTTTTAGACGCAGCGGAACAAGCACGTAATGCAGGTTCAACACGTTTCTGCATGGGAGCTGCTTGGAAGAACCCACATGATCGTGATATGGAATTGCTTGAGAGCATGGTGCAAGGAGTTAAATCCATGGGATTGGAAACCTGCATGACCTTAGGCATGCTTAGTAGTAAGCAAGCACAACGTCTAGCAGAAGCAGGTCTAGATTTCTATAATCATAACTTAGATACCTCGCCGGAATTTTACGGTAGTGTCGTTACTACACGTAGTTATCAAGATAGGCTGGAGACACTTGAAAAAGTCCGTAAGGCAGGGATAAAAATATGCTCTGGCGGTATCCTAGGCTTAGGGGAAGCGATCATCGATCGCGCTGGGTTATTGGTACAACTAGCTAATTTACCGGAACCTCCGGAGAGTGTGCCGATCAACATGCTCGTTAAAATAAGTGGTACGCCGCTGGCCGAAAATGAAGATATAGATCCTTTCGATTTCATCCGTACCGTTGCTGTAGCACGCATTATGATGCCTACCTCTTATGTTCGCTTATCTGCAGGACGCGAACAGATGAACGAACAAACCCAGGCGATATGCTTTATGGCCGGCGCTAATTCCATTTTCTACGGTGGCAAGCTACTGACCACCCCTAACCCAGCAGAGGAACGTGATAAAGCACTATTTCGTAAGTTAAATATTAAGATAGAGACGTATACTCCCAATAGTACGAATAGGACGTTGTTAACTAAGCAATATTACAATGCAGCTAGCTAATGGCTGGTTCATGGATACAGCGTATCGAAAAAGCTTTAGTCCTGCGGCAGCATGAACAAGCTTATCGATATCGCAAGCAAGTAAGTTGCGGTAATAACCGTATATTGATCTACCAGGGCAAACGTTATCTAAATTTTTCCAGTAATGACTACCTTGGGCTGGCGCGTCACCCAGAGGTTATTGCTGCCTGGCAGGAGGCGGCAGTAGAGGAAGGAATTGGCTCGGGTGGTTCGGGCCATGTTATCGGTTATAGTCTGAGACATCAGCGGCTAGAAAGCCGGTTAGCTTACTGGCTTGGTTTTCCACGTGCATTATTATTTTGCTCTGGTTATGTCGCTAATCAAGCAGTCGTAAGCGCATTGACAGCAGCTGGCGATCATATTCTAGCGGATCGTTTGAGCCATTCCTCTTTAATTCAAGCGGCTATTCAATCTCCGGCGGAGCTAAGACGTTTTCGCCATAACGACGTTAGTGCGTTACAACGGTTACTGCAACGCTTTTGTGTTGGTAACCGCTTGGTAATCACAGAAGGTGTTTTCAGCATGGATGGCGATCAGGCGCCATTGCCTGCGATGATACAATGTACACATACTGTAGATGGCTGGTTGATGGTGGATGATGCCCATGGTTTCGGTGTATTAGGTGCAGAGGGACGCGGATGTTGCTGGGATAAAGACTCTCGTCCGGATGTGCTAATAGTGACGTTTGGTAAAGCGGTAGGGGTGAGTGGTGCCGCAGTTTTGTGCCAGGTACCCGTTGCAGAATATCTACTACAGTTTGCCACGCATCTGATTTATAGCACAGCCCTACCTCCAGCAACAGTAGCAGCGATAGACGCAGCTCTTACTGTTATCTGTAGCGGTCGGGGAGAAGTCTTACGTCAGCGGTTGCGATACTATATTGATAGCTTTCGCTATGGTGCACAGGCACTTGGTTATGCGTTAGCACCATCAGAAACAGCTATTCAGCCACTATTAATAGGCGATAATTTCAGTGCATTAATTTTGGCAAACAAGCTACGGGAACGTGGCCTATGGTTAACCGCTATTCGTCCACCCACAGTGCCATCTGGTACCGCTCGCCTACGTATAACCCTGACGGCCGCCCATAAGTACGGGGATATTCAACAACTACTGGAAGCATTGGCTAATGTTAAGCACACGTAATCTAGCCATCCGCCATAAAAAAGGTATAGCTCGTAGTTTTAGCCGTGCAGCGCCGCATTATGATCGCTACGCAGCTTTTCAACGTGATTGTGGCGAACGTTTAAGGTCATTGATGGGTCCCCGACACGGTAAGTTATTTCTAGACGCCGGTTGCGGTACCGGATGGTTCAGCCGTTGCTGGCAACGTGATGGTAATTCGGTGATTGCGTTAGATCTTTCTTTTGCCATGCTAGCGAGTGCCCAACAACAAAACTCAGCGGACGCCTATATTATCGGTGATATCGAGCAGCTACCGCTAGCGACGGCAGCTGTTGAATGTGTGTTTAGTAACCTAGCTGTCCAGTGGTGCGAAAATTTACCGCAGGTGCTAGCACAATTTCACCGTATACTACGTCCAGGTGGGGTCCTAGCCGTATCCACTTTAGCCCAGGGATCTCTTGATGAACTAGAACAAGCATGGAGGCAAGTCGACAATGGTATGCATATTAACCGTTTTCTTCCATATCTAGATATTGCAGCAGCTTTCAATCCCTATAACCACCAAATAGTCATAGAACAAAAAACCCTACATTATTCGCAATTGATAGATTTGTTGCGTGAAATTCAAGGGGTAGGCGCTAGCTATTTATACCAAGGTCGTCCATCAGGGCTGACTAGCCGTACTCGCTTCCGCGCACTGGAGGAAGCCTGGCCTAAGCATTCGCTAGGATTACCGCTAAGCTATCAACTAGTTTATGGAGTGCTCTATCGTGACTAAACGTTATTTCATCACTGGAACCGATACTGATATCGGTAAGACCATAGCTGCCTGCGCGTTACTACAGGCTGCAGCTCGCGCTGGCCATCGGGCTGCTGGCTATAAGCCAGTAGCTGCCGGTTGTCATCTCACCCTTGACGGACCTCGCAATAGCGATGCATTAGCACTGCTAGCTAATAGCAATATAACGTTGTGTTATTCGCAGGTGAACCCACTAGCTTTTATTGAGCCTACTTCCCCCCATATCGCTTGCCACGAAGAAGGAAGGAATATAGATTTCTCTGAGCTATCTAATGGGCTCAGAGTGATCGAAATGCAATCTAATTGGATTGTAGTAGAAGGTGCAGGTGGTTGGTTTACTCCTCTAGGAGACGAACTTCTCTATAGTGACTGGGTAAGCGCTGAGCGACTCCCTGTAATATTAGTTATTGGCATCAAGTTAGGCTGTATTAATCACGCTCTGCTGACGGCACTAGCAGTACGGCAGTTAGGTCTACAACTAGTTGGTTGGATTGCCAACTACCCACAACCAACGACACACCGCCCGCAAGACTATTTGGTAGCGTTGCGTAATAGGCTAGATATGCCATTGATAGGTGAAATTCCGTGGCTAAGCGACATTGATAGAGTATCATTAGCTAATTATATAGATTTAGCCAAAATTATTAGGTGAGATGTTTAGTCTAATAATGGTAAGATAACATCTAATGCCTGACGCAATAAAGTACGGTCGTGATAGTGTTCCTCGCCCGTAGCTACCAGTGGTAGCTGAATGACGATACGTTCGCTTATCGAACCTGATGTAACACCAGGCCCAATAATCATTCCATTAATGACTTTTTCGCGGCCTATAGCCTGTTCCATCATGATTACTTTTTGTATTAATGATAGATTAGCAGCAGCTATGCTGAGCTCACGACCTAAATTATCTAAATAAATCATAGGTGCACTAGTATGGCGTAACGCTTGAGTTAAGTCATCGAGTAATAATAATGGCATCAAGCTAGTCAGAAAACTACCTGGACCAATAATAATCAGATCAGCATCCGTAATAGCTTGCAGCGCCTCGCGCGTGGCTGGTACGACTGCCGAAAGTTTCATTTGCGCTGGTAACTCTCTTAACCGGTCTACTGCCACCTCTCCGTAAATAATTTCACCGCTAGCCGTGATTGCCAGCAGATCTATTGGGTGTTCAGACATCGGAATAAGGCTAGCATTTACTTTAAGCAGATGACGAATAAAATTTACGGCTTCTAGCGGTCGCACGCTAAGATTATCTAGCGCCTTAAGCATCAGATTGCCGAGGTGGTGACCGGCTAATTCTCCCTGACCGTCAAAGCGGTATTCAAACATCGCGGATGCAATACTAGGCTCAACAATCAGTTGATTAAGGCAGTTACGAGTATCGCCCCAGGCTATACCTCCTTCCGACTTACGGATACGACCAGACGAGCCGCCATTATCAGTTGTGGTTACAATGCCAGTCAATCGTGAGCCTAGTGAGGAAAGTGCTGACATCACCCTACCTAATCCATGTCCGCCACCTAATGCCACTACTTGATCTAAATCGGCTAAAGTTCGATTGTGCATACATCTCCTGGCAATCCTGGCAATTAAGAAAGACGGTGTCTAATGCCGAATGAGGCATAAAATAGCTAATTTAGCTCAAAAAGCGAAATAACTCAGAGCAAATGAAATTCCGCTTTTAGGATGAGCGTATGAATTAAAGATGTTTGATCAGATGGTATATCTATATGATGGTATATCTATATCTGGAAAATTATGATAATTGATTATTTGCGTATAGAATCACTGTATAACTTGACTTGTGTTATTCTATTAGTATCAGTAAGAGCTGAGGCTCGCTTGGCTTATATTTAATGCTATTACATAACAAAGCGCCCTCTCTCGCTAAGCTGTCAATGTACGAATATTTATCAGAGATATATATCAATAATTTCACTAATTCATGTCAATGTGACCTTTCACTACAACGGTACTTAGTACTAAATTTGGAGAAGTAATGATTGCTATTGCCGTTAAAGGCATTATGAAAAAGTTTAATGATCACACGGTGCTCAAAAATATTGATTTAACGGTACATGTCGGTGAAGTTTTAGCTATTGTAGGTCCCAGCGGCTCCGGTAAAACAACTTTACTACGGAGTATTAATCTCCTAGAAATACCGGACCGTGGTTCTATTAAGGTGGGCAATATCACCATTGATACTAGTATTCCGTTACATCGTCAAAAAAACCAGATTCGTAACCTACGTCAGCAGGTAGGGTTTGTTTTTCAAAATTTTAATCTTTTTCCGCATAGATCAGTACTAGACAATATTATCGAAGGTCTGATTGTGGTAAAAAAGGAACAGCGTGAAGAAGCAGTAGCCCGAGCAATCGAGCTACTCGATAAGGTTGGTCTGCGCGATAAACAGAACGTTTTTCCTAAAATGCTATCTGGTGGTCAGCAGCAAAGGGTTGCTATTGCACGCGCCTTAGCGATGCGCCCAGCTGTTATATTATTCGACGAACCAACTTCTGCGCTTGATCCAGAACTAGTAGGGGAGGTTCTTAGCACTATCCGTAACCTAGCAGATGAGCAGCGTACAATGGTTATTGTAACCCATGAGATAAGTTTTGCACGCGATGTAGCAGACCGTGCCATTTTTATGGCAGATGGTCATATCGTCGAGGAAGGTCTAGCGTTAGATCTGTTCACGCATCCTATGCATAAACGTACGAAATCCTTTCTCAATACCTTTCTTAGTGCACAAAATAGAACGACTAATTTAGTATAATATACTATATTTTGCTTGTAGATATATCTATAGAACTACCAGAACCAGCTAACTCTTGAGCGTCTAGTTAAGCTTATTTTTCTTATGTTTACTGGAATTGAGGATTTATACAATGACGATAAGGAAATTAGTGTTAATACGTCACGGCGAAAGCCTATGGAATTATGAAAACCGTTTTACAGGATGGACTGATATTGATCTCTCAGATGAAGGTAGCAACGAAGCAAAACAGGCTGGGCAGGTACTAAAAGAGGAAGGGTTTATCTTCGACTTTGCGTATACATCAGTACTTAAACGTGCTATTCACACCCTATGGTATGTACTGGATGAATTAGATCAAGCTTGGCTGCCCGTCGAAAAATCGTGGCGTCTTAATGAGCGCCATTATGGTGCCTTACAGGGTCTTAACAAAGCTGAAATGGCTGTAAAATATGGTGACGAACAGGTAAAACAGTGGCGACGCGGCTTTACCGTTACCCCACCTGCATTGACTAGCGATGATAAACGTTTTCCAGGCTATGACATACGCTACGCTCAGCTGAGCGCTAATGAGCTACCTACTACTGAAAGTTTAGTGATGACTATCAATCGTATTCTTCCTTATTGGAATAGTGCTATCCTACCGCGCATAAATAAAGGTGAGCGAGTATTCATCGCAGCACACGGTAATTCTCTCAGGGCAATTATAACATTCTTAGATAATCTCAGTGAAAAAGAAATTATGAAACTAAATATTCCAACTGGAGTACCACTGATATATGAATTTAATAATCATATGATACCTATTAAGCATTATTACTTAGGTAATGCTGATCCAGTTACAGCTCAAGTTGCTTTTATGGCGAAATAATACATTATTATTTATTAGAACTACAGATATGCACTCATACTCTGACTGTTTAATTTCTCTTTAACAGTAGTGAGTTAATATGAATCAAATTTTTAACTTTAGTTCAGGACCGGCGATCTTACCAGCAGAAGTACTACAACATGCTAAGCAAGAACTGTGCAATTGGCATGGATTAGGGACGTCTATTATGGAAATGAGCCATCGTAGTAAAGAATTTCTTCAAGTGGCGCAGGAATTAGAACAAGATCTACGCGAGCTACTAAACGTTCCTGAGAACTATAAGGTATTGTTTTGCCATGGTGGTGCTCGCGCACAGTTTGCAGCAATACCAATGAACCTACTGGGATCAGCTAAGACAGCGGACTATATTTACTGTGGCTACTGGGCGCATAGCGCCGCCAAAGAAGCGCAGAAATATTGCAGCCCTAGGATTATTAATGTGATTACTAATATCAATGATAGACTAGGTATTAAACCGATGAGAGAATGGTCTCTGTCTACCGATAGCGCTTATGTGCACTACTGCCCTAATGAAACTATTGACGGAATTGCTATTGATGAGCTACCGAATTTCGACGATAAAATTGTGGTAGCTGATTTTTCCTCCACTATTTTGTCACGTCCGCTGGACGTGAGCAGGTTCGGTGTTATTTACGCAAGTGGGCAAAAAAATATTGGTCCTGCTGGCCTCACACTAGTCATAGTGCGCGATGATCTACTAAAGCGGACCAGTAAAACATTACCGTCTATTCTAGATTATCAGGTCTTGGCTAACAACAAATCGATGTTTAATACTCCACCAACCTTTGCTTGGTATATCTCCGGTCTAGTGTTGAAATGGCTGAAGGTCCAAGGCGGACCATTTGAAATGGAGAAACGTAATCAAACTAAAGCAGATCTACTATATCGTACCATAGACGACAGCGATTTTTACTACAATAGTGTTCTACCTGCGAATCGTTCTTGCATGAATGTACCATTTAAACTTACAAATGATGCTTTAGAGGAATTGTTTCTTGAAGAATCTAAAGATGCAGGACTCCATGCGCTGCAAGGACACCGTGTGGTAGGTGGTATGCGAGCTTCATTATACAATGCAATGCCGTTAGAAGGCGTGCAGACTCTGGTTCAATTTATGCAAAGCTTCGCCAGCCGCCATGGCTAAACTCAGTAAGCAAATGAGCTAGTTATTAACATGCGAGAATTACTAACCCTACAACCTATCGTACGAGTTAATGGTACCATTAATCTACCTGGATCGAAGAGTATCTCTAATCGCGCATTATTATTAGCTGCTCAGGCTTTTGGTACAACTTGTTTGATTAATTTGCTTGACAGCGATGACGTACGCTACATGCTAGGAGCTTTGAGTAAACTCGGCATTAACTATCGCTTATCTGCAGATCGCAGGTGCTGTGAGATAGATGGCATCGGTAGCCCACTACGCGTAAATACCGCGCTATCGTTATTCCTTGGTAACGCTGGTACTGCCTTGCGGATACTTGCTGGAGCGCTGTGCTTGCAAGATCAGGAAATTATTCTGACCGGTGATCAGCGTATGAAAGAGCGACCGATCGGACATTTGGTAGATGCCTTACGTCAAGGTGGTGCGGAAATATATTATCTAGAGCAGGATAATTATCCACCGGTACTTTTACGAGGAGGTTTTTGTAGTGGCGACATAACAATAGACTGTAGTTTATCCAGCC
Organism: Candidatus Palibaumannia cicadellinicola; assembly: GCF_000754265.1. Lineage (NCBI taxonomy): Bacteria > Pseudomonadati > Pseudomonadota > Gammaproteobacteria > Candidatus Palibaumannia > Candidatus Palibaumannia cicadellinicola. The sequence continues at coordinate 308,387 of NZ_CP008985.1, forward strand.
AATTTCTCACCGCATTGCTAATGATGGTACCGCTGGCATCGCAGGATAGATATATTCGTATCAAGGGAACATTAGTCTCTAAACCCTATATAGATATTACCTTAGCTATGATGAAAAGTTTTGGTATTGTGGTACCACACAATAAATATCAGACTTTTTATATTCAGGGTGGTAACCAATACCGTTCTCCAGGTAACTATCTAGTGGAAGGGGATGCTTCTAGTGCATCCTATTTTCTAGCAGCTGCGGCAATTCGCGGCGGTACAGTAAGAGTGACCGGAATCGGTAGCCACAGCGTACAAGGAGACATCCGTTTCGCAGATGTGCTAGAAAAAATGGGAGCTACCATTAGTTGGGGAGATAATTACATCGAATGTACTCGTGGTACGCTTAATGCTATCGATATGGACATGAACGCGATTCCTGACGCTGCAATGACTATCGCTACCACGGCATTATTCACTCATACAGGTACTACAACAACTTTGCGTAATATCTATAACTGGCGTCTTAAGGAGACCAATAGGCTGGTGGCTATGGCTACCGAATTACGTAAAGTAGGAGCAACGGTGGTAGAGGGTAAGGATTACCTATCTATAAAACCTCCAGCTGTGCTTAAAACAGCAGATATTTCTACCTACAACGATCATAGGATTGCCATGTGTTTCGCGCTAGTAGCACTATCTAATACGCCCATTACTATAATTGATCCTAAATGCACCCATAAAACCTTCCCAGATTTTTTTGAACTCTTTAGAGCTATTAGTATTATAAAATTATAACTGTTACTCTACCCTCTACCGTTTGATAATTATAAATCATCAATATAATTAGCTATTTGAGACAGAAAAAAGAAAGAAGATAATGACAGTGATAGTACCAGTCATCACCGTAGATGGACCAAGCGGTTCCGGAAAAGGAAAAATATGCCAAGTTCTAGCCGAAAGATTACAGTGGAATATATTAGATTCCGGTGCTCTTTATCGTGTATTAGCGCTAGCTGCGCTACACCATCAGATATTGATCGATAACGAAGAAGCACTGGTATCGTTAGCTGTACATCTAAACGTACGTTTGATTATAAAAAATGGGCAATTTAGCGTGGTACTAGAAGGGAAAGAGATAAGCCAAGTCATTCGTAACGAGATCATTAGTAATACTGCCTCACAAATTGCGGCTTTTCCACGGGTCCGCGAGGCATTACTATATCGTCAGCGCGCGTTCCGTGTTGCTCCAGGATTAATAGCTGATGGGCGCGATATGGGTACAGGAATCTTTCCAGATGCGTTAGTGAAAATTTTTCTCGATGCATCTTTAGAAGAAAGAGCGCAACGCCGCATGCGGCAGTTGCAGGAAAAAGGCTTTAATGTTAACTTTGAGCACCTTTTATCTTCGATAAAAGAACGGGACGAACGTGATCGAAATCGTACTGTGGCTCCTCTAGAGCCAGCGTCAGATGCGTTTGTGCTTGACTCCACTAAGCTGACTATCGACGCAGTGATAGCCAGGGTTCTCGGGCATGTCAAGAAAATTTTTTGATTGTCATGACGACTAGACAGTGTCATTTTAATTACCCTGTTGCAGGATAAGTAACAGGGCGTGTATAGCAACCCCATCAAGTAGGATGGACGTTAATAAAAAATTTGAAGATTATCAAATATGACAAAATCTTTTGCTCAACTCTTTGAAGAATCTCTGAAAAACATCGCAACCAGTCCGGGTTCCATCGTTCGCGGTACTGTAGTTTCTATTGCCAAAGACGTGGTTTTAGTTGATGCTGGCCTCAAATCTGAATCCGCTATTCCTATAGCGCAATTTTGTAATGCCCAGGGAGAACTAGAAATAGAAGTTAATGATCAGGTTGATGTAGCGTTAGATGCAGTAGAAGATGGTTTCGGTGAGACTCTACTTTCTCGTGAAAAAGCCAAGCGTCACGAAGCCTGGTTGATACTAGAAAGAGCTTACGAAGAAGCTGCAACCGTTATCGGAATAATAAATAGTAAAGTTAAGGGTGGTTTTACCGTTGAATTGAACGGTATTCGTGCTTTCTTGCCTGGTTCTTTAGTTGACATGCGTCCTGTTCGTGACACACTACATCTCGAAGGCAAAGAACTAGAGTTTAAAGTCATCAAGCTAGATCAAAAACGTAATAATGTCGTTGTTTCGCGTCGTGCAGTGATTGAATCTGAAAATAGTTTTGAACGAGATCAGCTGCTGGAAAATATGCAGGAGGGCATAGAAGCTAAAGGTATTGTAAAGAATCTTACCGACTACGGCGCATTTGTTGATCTAGGTGGTGTAGACGGTCTACTACACATTACTGATATGGCCTGGAAGCGTGTTAAGCATCCAAGCGAGATCGTAAATGTAGGCGATGAAATTATTGTAAAAATTCTAAAATTTGATCGAGAGCGCACCCGTGTATCTCTTGGTTTAAAACAATTAGGGCAAGATCCATGGGTTGCTATTGCTAAACGTTACCCGGAAGGGTCTCGTCTGGCAGGACGAGTAACTAATCTTACCGACTATGGCTGCTTTGTTGAAATAGAAGCAGGTGTTGAAGGACTAGTACACGTATCAGAAATGGACTGGACGAATAAAAACATCCATCCGTCTAAAGTAGTTAACGTAAACGATATAGTAGAAGTTATGGTACTTGATGTCGACGAAGAACGTCGTCGTATTTCCCTAGGTTTGAAACAGTGCCAAGCTAATCCGTGGCAAAAGTTCGCTGCAAACCATGATAAAGGTGACCGCGTTGAAGGAAAAATTAAATCTATTACCGATTTTGGTATTTTTATCGGTCTCGAAGGAGGTATCGACGGTCTAGTTCATTTGTCCGACATTTTCTGGAATGTCTCCGGCGAAGAAGCAGCGCGTGAGTATAAAAAAGGTGATGAAATAGCTGCGGTAGTTTTACAGGTTGACGCTGAACGCGAGCGTATCTCTTTAGGCATTAAGCAGTTAGATGACGATCATTTTCATAACTACTTATCTTTAAATAAGAAAGGTACGCTTGTGACTGGTAAAGTAACCGCAGTGGATACTAAAGGTGCTACAGTTGAATTAGCAAGCGGCGTTGAAGGTTATTTGCGTACTTCTGAAGCTGATCGTAGAGAAGATACAACCCTATTATTGAATGTTGGCGACAACATTGAAGCGAAATTAACCGGGGTTGATCGAACAAATAGGATTGTCAACCTATCAGTTCGCGCTAAAGACGAAGTTGATGATAAAAATACGATAACTAATAAGCAGGAAGAAAATCACTTCTCCAACGCTATGGTTGAAGCTTTCAAAGCAGCTACCAAAAGCTAGTAATAACTAGAGAGTAGAGTGTAGTAGAAAAAAACTCATGTTTAGCAGTGTAACCTTGGATAATTCATGACCAAGTCAGAACTTATTGAGAGGCTTGCTAGCAAGCATCTACAAACCAAATTAGTTGAGGAGGCAGTGAAAGAGATGCTCGAACATATGGCAACAACACTAGCCAGCGGTGAGCGCATCGAAATACGTGGTTTCGGCAGTTTTTCTATTCGATACCGTGCCCCGCGTATCGGACGTAATCCAAAAACAGGAGAGAAAGTAGAATTGGAAGGTAAATACGTTCCCTACTTTAAACCGGGTAAAGAGTTACGCGACCGGGCTAACGTTTAAGTTTTTCAGTTAGGACAGGATGGGCTAACTACCCACTTTACTATACTTAGTTAAAGTGGGTAAAATAGTCCTATGCTTCTAATGCTTACTTCTAAAATGCATACGATACTAAATGATCACCAACTATCTACATTTTCAACGCAGCTATGGAGATGCCAGTATCTTTCTTTGACCTACAGTCTACTGGAATACTTTTTTCCCGTATCACGTATGATTCAGAGCAAGTAGCTTTCTCCTGCTCCGGCGCGCTCATTAACATAATCCCCGTGAAGGTGCTTCTCTAATGTGATAGCACCGCTAGTTTCAGTTGCTATACAGTTGGTATCAAAGCGTTGATGAGTAAGAACATACAAAAGACTATGGGGCAGGTGACTACTCGTGCTAAACAGATGCTACAATGTCACAAAGAGGTGTTAATCTTTGGTAGACAATAGATAGAAAATGAGCGCTTTAAGCACGTAAGCAATCGTATACGTCAACAAGGTATTAAGATGGTCGTTGCCTCATCGTTATCAGATCCACTCATTCAGTTTTTAGCCTCTCTTGCTTTGGCACTGATACTCTATGCTGCTGCTAGTTTTCCTTCTATCATAAATACGCTTACCGTTAGTACTATTACTGTAGTTTTCTCGTCGATGATTGCTATCATGCGTCCGCTTAAATCCTTAACGAATGTAAATGTACAGTTTCAGCGTGGTATTGCTGCCTGCCAGACGCTGTTTTCAATTTTGGATATGGAAACAGAAAAAGACGAAGGAACACGAGAAATTAAACGTGTAAAAGGAGACAGCGCTTTCAACTATGTAACATTTGCCTATCCCGGAAAAAATATACCATCGCTACATGACATTTACTTAACTATCCCTACTGGAAAAACTGTTGCGCTAGTTGGACGTTCTGGTTCTGGTAAATCGACAATGGCTAATTTACTGACCAGTTTTGACAATATTCAGAAAGGTAAAATATGGCTTATACAACAGACTTTATCGATCAAATTTGGTCTAGCGCATCATTAGTTTTACATTGTGTTGCTGCCACTGTCCTGGCTATATGGTCTAGTCAGCAATCTTATCCATTTCAGCTACCGTTATGGTAGGTGTCAAAAACACCGTTTATTTATACCAGTAGTTGTAGTTAGTAACCGGAATGCTGGTGGTAATAGGTTGGGCAATGGTAAAATATCGGTAGTACTGTAGCTAGTATAACAATTACAGTAGCGTGGCTAGCAGGTAGGTATTGTTTGTATCTCGTGGATATGGCGGTAAAGCTAACGAATATCCGTTGTTGATCGATGCTATTGTTGATTTGGTATTACCAACTTATCTTATGCGCGAACGTGCAACCAGGTAACAAACAGTACAAGCAGTTATCAATGTAGCTTCAACATGGTGCGGCGATTAATCTACTTAGTGGTGAGTGCCGTATTTTAACTTAGTTGAAAACCGTAGTCGCGATAGCCGGCATTGGACATCAGCGAAGTAAGTAGCATTCTCAGATAAGCCACGCTCTTAGCATTAACTTCTAGCCTAGCGAAGAAGTGCTGTGAATCGCTGAAAATAACTGAACTGAAAGGATGCAAGTTCTGCCTTCTGTTACTTCTGAAACAAGTAGAGCAGGCTATAGGACGCTACCGCGGCAACATACTTTAGACTTGACAACTTGACATAGTATTTATTATAGCTTACTTATTTTTGGAGGCATTATGGATCATTACTTATTAGAAATAATTGCTTGCCCGGTATGTAATGGAAAACTTTACTTCAACAAAGAACAGCAGGAGCTAATTTGTCAGTTAGATGCGCTGGCTTATCCAGTTCGTGCCAACATCCCAGTACTACTTAAAAGCGAAGCACGTACTATAACCATGAATGAGACTAATTCATCAGTTTTGTAATTCCTGCTCGCTTCATGTCTAGCCGTTTACCTGGTAAACTAACGGGAGGCCTATGGTTGTACTGGTGATACACGTTAGGGTAAGGTCGCAACAAATCATTTCGGAGTGTTCCAGGCTATTAAAAATGCTGGCGGAGAAGTTTGTTTGACATCGATATCAGTCTGGTACCGAACGAAACTAATGGAGGAATTCATCGTTAGTTAGAACTTTAGCAATGATTAAATTATGGTTAATATGTAATGCATGAGCCGCTGATACTACCTATGATCAGCAGCAACGAACTAGCTCAAGTTTACTTGTTACTAGTAGTAACTACTAACTAGACTACTGAGTTTGAGTTAGTAAAAACTTTACTACATCGCTAAACTGTTTCATATAGATGTCTATTGATGACATATCTAATCCATCATTTTTCACCATATATTTTCCGTTGATAAAAATGGCTGGTACTCCACGCAATTGGAAATTAAGAGCGGCATTTTCTTGCTGTCTTCGCAAGGACTTCACTACAAAGCTGTTCCATGCAGAATCGTACTCTTTCGCGTTTACCCCCGCTTTAATAAAAACAGTTCTAATATCGTCCGGTGTTTGTACCGACTGGGTTTTCTGCACTGCATAGAACATTAGCGGGCTGACTTTATCTTCTACGCCTAGCGCCATTGCTACTGCCCAGGCCTGGGTCAGCTGTTTACTAAGTGGTCCTAGGCAGTTGACATGGTATTTAGTAACTTTGGTATTAGCTGGCAGTGATTTTGTGACGCTACTAGAAATATGATATACCTGCTCAAATTGATAGCAGTGTGGGCAGTCAAAAGAAAAGAATTCCAGAACCTGTGGTTCACAGGTAGCAGGTTTATCGAGACAAATATATTCCTTACCTTCCGTAAATTGAACAGCTGAAGCATGACTTGCTAATGCAATACTTATTATTAGTATTAACACAATATTTTTCATCAGTATCAACATACTATACAGGTAAATTACTTAAGATAGTTTATCTCTTTATCTCTTTTAATTATTTGATAAGTATCAAAAAACACTGTTTTAAAACTTAATGTTAGTGTATTTAGGCTGATCGTAACTATTAAGTAAAGTATCATAACATGACATGATTCAGTAATTTTGTGTTAGGCAGAGACATTATTTATCTAACCTTCGGTGTTGACAAAAGGCTACGCTAAAGCGTAGCCTTATACATAAAGAGAATATTAACAAATCAAAATGGTTTTCTATCATGAACAATAAACCAGCAGCTTATAAGCTTGCTTTTGAATATCTCCGTAGAATGCCAGAAAAATTGAGTCCTGCTGATTATATCAAAAAATTTGAGCAGCTCGAATCAGAGTTTCGAACGCTTCTTGACTCTTCTAAGAGTCAAAGTAAATTTACTATTTGTCAATTATTATCCCGGCTTTGTGCAAAAAGATAAAATAGTCATAACAAATACATTACATTAACTTAAAAATAATTAGAACTGTTCACTTTGTCTGATATATACCACAATACGATAAGAACAAATTTTTGCCTATTAATTTATCTTATATGATATTTTTCGCACTTGCTCTTATTATGTATGCTATTTTAGTCTCTCAAGTGTAACTTAAGATAAATATCGTTCAAATGATAATAAAGCAAAGATTAAGTAACATGAACCTAGTTTTTTTTTGAAGCGTAATTACATTAGTCCTTGTGACCATCCTGTCAAATCAAAAACCCCTTAATGTGAGGGGTTTTTTTTTGCTTAGCACGTACGTATTGACTGGCACTGTCAGGTGGAAAAAAGATGATTAATCCCCTTTATAGAAAGCATATTATTTCTATCAATGATCTTAGCCGCAACGAACTGGAGCTGGTATTACACATAGCTACTGGTCTCAAATTGAGGCCACAGCCGGAATTACTGAAACATAAGATTATTGCCAGCTGTTTTTTCGAGGCTTCTACTCGAACTAGATTATCGTTTGAAACCGCTATTCACCGCCTTGGTGCATCAGTAGTTGGTTTCTCCGATGCTAGTAGCACCTCGCTTAGTCAAAAGGGTGAGACCCTAGCAGATACTGTTTCCGTTATTAGTACCTATGTGGATGCTATCATTATGCGCCATCCGCAGGAGGGTGCAGCACAATTGGCTACCGAGTTTTCCGGTCAGGTTCCTATCCTCAACGCAGGCGATGGCGGTAACCAGCATCCCACACAAACCTTACTTGACCTGTTCAATATTCATGAAACTCAGGGTAAGCTAGACCATCTTAGTATCGCGATGGTTGGTGACCTGAAATACGGTCGTACTGTACATTCACTAACTCAAGCGCTAACTAAATTCGACGGTAATCGTTTTTATTTTATCGCGCCTGACGCGCTAGGGATGCCCTCTTATATTTTACATACACTGATAGATAAAAACATTCAGTATAGTATGCATGTTAACCTAGCTGAAGTCATACCGGAGCTAGATATTCTATACATGACACGGGTACAAAAAGAGCGGTTAGATCCTGCAGAATACGTTAATATTAAAGCGCAGTTTGTACTACAGGCCAAGAATTTAACGCATGCTCGCGCTAATCTTAGGGTACTACATCCTTTACCACGGGTAGATGAAATAGCTTATGAGGTTGATAAAACACCCTACGCTTATTATTTTCAGCAAGCAGGTAATGGTGTTTTTACCCGCCAAGCTTTACTAGCGCTAGTTTTGAATCAACAACAGTTAGCATGATAATTGGATGGTATCAATGAATATAAGTCAGTATAATAAATTAAAGTTACAAGTAGAAGCGATTCACCGTGGCACAGTTATTGACCATATCCCAGCGCTGGTTGGTGTAAAACTGCTCAGTTTGTTTAAACTAGCTGCTACAGATGAACGTATAACTATTGGTTTAAATTTGCCGTCAAATAAGCAGGGGAAAAAAGATATAATCAAGATAGAAAATGTATTTTTGACTGAGAAGCAAGCTAACCAGTTAGCTATTTATGCGCCTTACGCTACAGTCAATCGTATTGATCATTATGATGTGGTATGCAAGCAAACTCTGATGTTACCGGAGCACATAGATCATGTATTTATTTGTCCGAATAGTCACTGTATTAGCCGTAGCGAGCTAGTGGCGTCAAGATTTAGTATTAAAACTAGAGGCCAGCAGATTCATTTAAAATGTAAATATTGCGAGAAAGTCTTTGAACACCGAGCGGTAGAATTAAGTCAGGTTGCCTAAATTAGAACTAAATCATGACTATTTTATGTATCAAAATAAATGGTATTATGTTCATAGTGATTAGAAGAGAATTTTTCTCTAGGAGAAGAAATGCATGAAGCGGATCATTCATACGAAAAATGCCCCAGCAGTCATCGGACCCTATGTACAAGGAATAGATATTGGTATTATGACTTTTATCTCTGGGCAAATACCAGTCTGTCCTTTTAGTGGACAAATAGCTAATAATATCATTGATCAGGTACGACAGTCATTAGAAAACATTAAAGCCATAGTAGAGGCAGCTAATTTAAAAGTAGCTAATATCATTAAAACAACAATTTTTCTAACTAATCTAAATGATTTTGCAATAGTTAATACTATTTATGAAAACTTTTTCACTGAGCATAACGCACCATTTCCTGCTCGTTCTTGTGTCGAAGTAACGCGACTACCGAAAGATGTTCAAATAGAGATTGAAGCTATTGCAGCGGTATGCTCTTAACTATTAGTTAACGATTAGTAAGACTCTGTCTGTTTATTTAAAATAATTGACTTAATTAGCATAGGTTGTAGAACTTTACTTGAAAAAGAATCATGGGTTAAAAAACCCGCACTCGGCGGGTTTAAGGATAAAAGCTACTCTATTAGAGAGCAGTAACGTCAGCAGCCGAGGGGCCTTTGGCGCCATTAGTAATTTCAAACTCTACGCGCTGACCTTCCGCTAATGTTTTAAAACCGTTACTCTGAATAGCGGAGAAGTGTACGAAAACATCCTTGCTGCCATCTTCAGGGGTAATAAAACCGAATCCTTTGGATTCATTAAACCATTTAACGTTACCTTTAATCTTAGACATCAAACTAACCCTTAAATAAATGATAGACACAAACTCTGTGTCGAATAGTAGTACAGCAACTGATAAGCTTTTTGTCCAGCGTTCGATGGTTAAACCGTGATAAATATTACTAAAATCACTTTAAATAGTGTTTATCGTTATTGCTGTCCTTAGATATCAGCAATGTGAATTGCTGCTACTGTCTTTTATATATTATACTAATAAGTCTGGCTTGGAAAACAAACAACCTTAACAGATGAAACAAACGGTGGTGGTTTTTAGTGGTGGACAGGATTCAACAACCTGCCTAATTCAAGCTTTGACCCAATATGATAAAGTGCATTGCCTTACCTTTGATTATGGACAGCGCCATCGTGCTGAAATTAATATAGCTCGTCGACTAGCAATTGCTTTAGGTGTTTATGTACATAAAGTAATCAATGCTAGTGTACTAAATATGCTAGCGGTGAGTAGCCTAACGCGGAATCATATGTTAGTACCAGTTTCGCCAGAAGATAAACATTTATCTAGTACTTTTGTACCGGGGCGTAATATTTTTTTCTTGACGTTAGCTGCAATTTACGCATATCAGATTGAAGCAGAAGTGATAATTACCGGAGTGTGCGAAACAGATTTCTCTGGCTATCCAGATTGCCGTAACAATTTCATTAGGGCACTGAATCAAGCCATTAATCTTGGTATGGCGCGCGATATACGTTTTATAACTCCACTCATGTGGCTAAATAAGGCTGAAACTTGGGCGCTAGCAGATTATTATAAAAAATTAGATTTAGTACGTAATGAAACGCTCACGTGTTATAACGGCTTAAAAGGTGAAGGTTGTAGACGTTGCTCTTCCTGTCATCTACGTTCCCGTGGCTTAGAAACTTATCAGCAGCAGCCGCAATTAATAATGTCATCGCTAAAAGCAAAAACGGGATTACGTTGAATAACCGCTGGTAAGTAGGACTAACCAGAATTGAGTGTTTCTTAACTTTCTTAAGTTAATGATTTGTATTCAGTCGCTCCATTCATGCTAAATGGCGCATTTTGCAATGCTAAGGTAAGTACTTCATCAATACGCTGTATAAATTGAATATTCAGATCATGAATAACAATAGTTGGCATATCTTCGAAATCACGTTTATTTTCATAAGGGATCAATACAGTTTTAATACCTCCCCTATGGGCAGCCAGTAGTTTTTCTTTTAACCCACCTATTGGCAAAACTTGACCGCGTAGTGTGATCTCTCCAGTCATTGCTACATTAGCTCTCACCGGATTGCCGGTAAGACATGATACCAGTGCGGTACACATAGCTATTCCAGCACTAGGACCATCTTTTGGCGTAGCCCCTTCTGGGACATGAACATGGATATCACGTTTTTCATAAAAATCGGGATGGATGCCAAGTTTATCTGCACGCGCGCGTACCACAGTCAGTGCAGCCTGAATTGACTCTTGCATCACTTCGCCCAGAGAACCTGTATAAGTTAGTTTTCCTTTACCAGGAACGCAGGCTGTTTCGATAGTGAGCAGCTCTCCGCCTACTTCAGTCCAGGCTAAACCTGTTACCTGTCCAATTCGGTTCTCTCCTTCCGCACGACCATAGTCAAAACGAGGCACGCCTAAAAAGTCTTTTAAGTTATTAGTATTAATAGTAATATATTTAATATTCTTATCTATAAGTAGTATTTTGACAGTTTTACGACATAGTTTCGAAATTTCACGTTCTAGATGACGAACGCCTGCTTCTCGGGTATAATAACGAATAATATCTACTAGCGCGCTGTCTTCTACAGTTAGTTCACCTGTTTTCAATCCATTACGTTCGAGCTGTTTAGCCAACAGATGCTGACGTGCGATATTTAGCTTTTCATCTTCGGTATATCCTGATAATCGAATGACTTCCATTCGATCTAGCAGCGGTGTTGGAATATTCATAGAGTTAGATGTAGCTACAAACATTACATCAGAAAGGTCGTAATCTACTTCTAAATAATGGTCGTTAAAGGTAATATTTTGTTCCGGATCTAAAACTTCTAGTAAAGCTGAAGCGGGATCACCACGCATATCTGATGACATCTTGTCAATTTCATCAAGTAAAAACAAGGGGTTTTTCACCCCGATTCTAGAAATTTTCTGGATAAGTTTACCTGGCATAGAACCAATATAAGTCCTACGATGACCACGTATCTCAGCTTCATCTCGTACTCCGCCCAACGCCATTCTAACGTATTGACGGCCGGTTGATTTTGCAATAGATTGACCAAGAGATGTTTTCCCGACCCCCGGTGGTCCTACTAAGCATAGTATTGGACCTTTAATTTTACTAACACGGCTCTGTACAGCAAGGTATTCTAAAATACGATCTTTTACCCGATTGAGACCATAGTGATCTTTATCAAGTATTTCCTGTGCTTTAACTAGATTTTTTTTGACTTTACTACGGGCATGCCATGGAACTGATAGCATCCAGTCGATATAACCGCGGACTACAGTAGCCTCAGCGGACATAGGCGACATCATCTTTAATTTTTGCAACTCGCTCTCAGTTTTTACACGCGCTTCCTGCGGCATTTTAGCGGCTTCTATCTTACGTCTTAGAGCTTCGTATTCGTCTGGTGCGTCATCCATCTCTCCTAACTCTTTCTGAATAGCTTTCATTTGTTCATTAAGATAATATTCTCGTTGGCTTTTCTCCATCTGTTTTTTGACACGATTGCGGATACGTTTTTCTACCTGTAATAAATCTATTTCTGACTCCATCATTGCCATCAAATATTCGAGACGCTCAGAAACGTCGGTCATTTCTAGCACTGACTGCTTATCAGCCAGTTTAAGCGGCATATGAGCTGCGATAGTATCAGCTAACCGTGCAGCATCTTCAATGCTATTTAGCGAAGTTAGAACTTCCGGCGGAATTTTTTTATTTAATTTGATATAACCTTCGAATTGATTAATAGCCGTACGAACTAGTACTGCCTGCTCACGCTCGTCTAGTTCTGGGATATCAAAATAGTCTGCCTCGGCAGTAAAATGATCGCCGCTATCGGCTAGTTTTATGATCCTAGCGCGCGTCAATCCTTCTACTAGGACTTTGACTGTGCCATCAGGCAATTTGAGCATCTGCAGAATAGATGATATGGTTCCGATTGAAAATAGATCGTTAGTGTTTGGTTCGTCAGTTAAAGCTTCTTTCTGTGCCACTAACATTATTTTTTTATCATTGTCCATAGCTGCCTCAAGACACCTAATAGATTTTTCTCGGCCGACAAACAGTGGGATGACCATATGCGGATAGACCACCACATCGCGCAGAGGCAATACGGGGATTTCCATGCGTTCGGAACGCTCAGTATTCGCATTCATAGAACTTTCTCTTCGTTTAGCTTCCGCCAGGTTTGTAGGACACGCAACACTCGGCTTATGCCAATTGTTATTTAATTATAATTGTATAGGTATTTGAATATATGGGGTCAGAATCGCTTACATTCAACTCATTCGCCAGAAGCCTGCTGAGCTTCGTGTTTACCATAAATTAGTAATGGCTCAGCCTGACCAGCGATGACGGTTTCATCAATCACGACTTTTTCAACACTTTCTTGAGATGGTAATTCATACATAGTTTCTAATAGTGCACCTTCTACGATAGAACGTAAGCCACGGGCACCTGTCTTTCGCGCCATAGCTTTTTTAGCTATGGCGGTTAGTGCTTCTTCACGAAATTCTAGTTCAACTCCTTCCAAGTTGAATAGTGCCTGGTACTGCTTCGTGAGCGCGTTCTTCGGTTCGCGTAATATCTGAATTAATGCTTCTTCGCTTAATTCATTCAACGTAGCAACAACAGGTAGACGACCGATAAACTCCGGTATTAGGCCAAATTTTACTAAATCTTCTGGTTCTACTTGAGCGAGTAGCTGGCCTTCAGTTAATGTTTCCGAGCTGACTTTAAGAGTAGCGCTGAAGCCGATACTTTGGTGAGTTTTAGTACGTCGTTCGATGACCTTATCCAGGCCGGCGAAAGCCCCACCGCAGATAAAAAGAATCTTTGATGTATCTACCTGTAAAAATTCTTGCTGAGGATGTTTTCTACCACCCTGTGGTGGAACCGCAGCAATAGTACCTTCAATTAGTTTTAGTAATGCCTGCTGTACACCCTCACCTGATACATCACGGGTTATAGAAGGATTATCCGATTTACGAGAAATTTTGTCTATTTCATCAATATATACTATGCCACGTTGCGCTTTTTGCACATCGTAATCACATTTTTGTAGCAGTTTTTGGAGAATATTTTCCACATCTTCACCAACATACCCTGCTTCGGTTAAAGTAGTTGCGTCAGCCATGGTGAATGGTACGTGTAGAAAGCGTGCCAGTGTATCGGCCAGTAGTGTTTTACCACTGCCTGTCGGTCCAATTAGTAGAATGTTACTTTTTCCAAGCTCAATGCCGTTATTATTATGAGTCTCGCTATTACGTAAGCGCTTGTAGTGATTATACACAGCAACTGCTAAAACTTTTTTTGCTTTCTCCTGACCAATAACATAATCATTTAGGTGGTTACGGATTTCATGGGGCGTAGGTAGTACGTTTAGTTCACGATGCGGAGCCACTTCCTTGATCTCTTCGCGGATAATATCATTGCATAAATCAACACATTCATCGCAGATATAAACCGATGGCCCGGCAATAAGTTTCCGTACTTCATGTTGGCTTTTACCGCAGAAAGAGCAATAAAGTAACTTTTTTGAACTATCTTTGCGCTTGTCTGTCATCAGTAAACCTCTTTCTTTTGTCTTTGTTTCGCACGTTAACTTTAAGTGAAGCAGAGCGAAACAGTGACGGCTGAATTAAAAATTAGTCGTAGGAGGAGATCTACCTTCCTTAGAACATATTATGTTTACTGTATTATTAGACTAGTGTTTTTACATACGCTTGCTCAAGACCGAATCAACAATTCCATAATCTACCCCTTCATTCGCTGATAGGAAACGATCGCGCTCTGTATCTTGTTCTATGACTTGGAGAGCCTGTCCTACATGTTTTGCCATCAACTCATTCATCCGTGCTTTTACCTTTAGAATCTCTTGAGCGTGGATCTCAATATCAGTAGCCTGACCCTGGAAACCACCCATTGGCTGATGAATCATTATCCGTGCATTAGGTAAGCAAAACCGCTTACCTTTAGCGCCAGCTGCAAGTAAGAAGGCACCCATAGAAGCTGCCTGACCCATACAAAAGGTGCTTACATCTGGTTTGATAAATTGCATTGTGTCGTAAATAGACATACCGGATGTAATAACTCCACCAGGGGAGTTAATGTATAAATAAATATCTTTTTCCGGATTTTCTGCTTCCAGAAAAATCATCTGTGCAACAATCAAATTAGCCATATAGTCTTCAACCCTACCGGTCATGAAGATAATTCGTTCTTTCAAAAGTCGCGAAAAGATGTCATATGAACGCTCTCCGCGTAAGGTCTGCTCAACTACCATAGGCACTAAGGCCATATTGAGTTTGTATGGAGTGTGTTCGTCACTATATGACATTATTTTGTCCTCAAAAAAACGCTCTATATTCTTTATTCTTGTTTTTATATAAGATATTAGATAATAGTGACACTAAAACCTAGTTATATTTTTCTATGTATTGATTGTGTGAAAAACGTACTTGTAAGCAGGAAGTTTGCGTACTATCTATTATCCTCTTTTCTTCTGAATAGGTTGTTCATGCTGCATTCTATACTATATTTAATATCCGTTAGCTGTAAATATATTGATATTAAGCTAGAGAAAAGACTTATATAAAAAAGCCTGTCATCCCGTGGTGACAGGCTATTCTGAATAGGACTATGTACGTCCCAAATCAAAACGACAGCTTTTAAGCAGCACTTAATTGATGCATAAAATCAGTGAAACATGTTTCTTTTTCTGTTACTTTAGCATTAGCAAGCAGTATTTCAAAAGCCTGTTCTTCTAGTGCCATATTATGTATGTTCCTAATCAGTGACTTATTTTTTTTGTATAAATTTATGATTACTTTCGGATTATCGTATGCAGATGCAATTTCTTCAATCAGTGCGTTAACGCGCGTAGTGTCAGCTTTAAGTTTCTTTTGTTTAATCACTTCACTTAGTAGTAGTGCAATAATGACGCGACGTTTAGCTTGTGTTTCAAAGAGATCGCGTGGTAACTCTTGCTCTTGTCCCTTAGTTTGATTTCCGCTAACACGTTGAGCTGTCTGACGCTTAAGTAGATCAATTTCTTCCTCGAGTAGCGCAGTTGGCACATCAATCAAATTGGCACTAAGCATGCAGTCGAACACCTGTGTTTTAACATAATGATGTACTGCATTCTTCAATGCACGCTCCATATCTTGCCGTACTTTAGCGCGTAGTGCTGCGATAGTACCATCTGCTACAGAGAAACATTTAATGAAAGTTTCGTCTAGTTTAGGTAGAGAACGTTGTTCTACTTTCTTGAGAACTATAGAAAATATCGCAGATTTATTTTGTAGATTTTTTGTATGGTAATTGTTTGGAAAATTAACGTTAATGTCGAAGCTTTCTCCAGCTTTATGGCCAATAATATTTTGATCTAAGCCAGGAAAGATCTGTTCTTGACCTATAGTCAGTATCAAGTCGTGGGCTTTACCGCCTTCTAATTCTTTGTTCTCTATTTTTCCGGTAAAGTCAATTGTGACCCTATCTTCAATATTAGCAGCATCAGAAGTTTCTTCCCAAGATGCCTTTTGTTTCATAAGCTTTTCTAGCATTATATCAACATCAGTATCTTTAACTTCTACCAAAGGTTTCTCAACTGTAATATTATCTAGACCTTTGAGTTCTACTTCCGGGTATACTTCGAACTCTACCCTATATATAAAATCTTTGCCAGCTTGGTATGCATCGTATAGATAGTTAGGTGTACCAATATAATTTATTTTTTGCTGAAGCATAGCTGTGATAAATTCATGATGCATTAGGTTGTTCAACACATCTTGACGGACGCAATCTAGGTAGCGTTGAGTCACGATATGCATGGGTGCTTTTCCTTTCCTAAATCCATCGATACAAACTGTTTGAGCAATATTGACTAGTTTAGTATGCACGGATTGTTCAATTTTATCGCAGGTAATAGTCATGGTGACACGGCGTTTTAGGCCTTCAGTGGTCTCAAAATCAATTTGCATTTTGTTACCTTTAAAAGTCACATGGATCGAACGAATATCATTTAGTTATATTCATTAGTTAACGAACAAAAAGACCACCTAGTCGCACACACTTAGTAAGTATGACACAAACTTAATCCGAGTAAATGCGTAGATGGAAGTCTAGTATAAGCTAACAGAAAAATAAAAGAAAAAAAATGCTGTGACTCGCTACCTCAGGTAATTAGCGACCGAATACAACGACATAATGGTGACCATAATACTTTATCTTGCTCCTCCAGCTGTGTCCACTCTTTTACTGTATATGTGTGCAGAGCAAGTGCATATACTGGTCCGGCTAACTCCTCTGCTAATACTCTATAGATAGCGCGGTGTCTGCTAATCATGCTCTCTCCGTTAAAGTATTCGCTTACTAATACTACCTTGAAATGAGTGTCAGATATTATTGGCGTATGGCAATTACTTTCGTCTAAGACATCAAGATATAGCGGATCAAACGTAACTTTAATTTTTGTTTCTATTTGCTTGCATATCATAATATTTTCAGCTAATTGTTAAAGGTAACTGCTATAATAGATAAATGTGCAGTTATTATAGCATTAGCTGCTCATATGAGCACATGAATCATGCCTAATTTATAATTTAGAGTAATCATTTTGACCCCACAAGATTATCTCTGATGAATTAATATCTTGAGAAAAATATATTTGATAGTTTTTATATCGATAATATATATCAATAAATTTTATTATTAGTGATATTAACACTCTTACTGAAAGAAGACGATAAGCTTGTTTACAGTACTGTAACCTTACCGTAAAATACCAACAAATTTCAATATGACATTCCGTATATTTTGTTAAGGTCTTTAGATGAGGCTCAGAAAAAACAATAATAGTCTAGAAATGATGTTTATTATTATAATAATGGGGTTACTCAGCGGTTGTAGTAATGTTGTGTTAATGAATCCTAAAGGACAGATTGGACTAGAGGAACGTTCACTGATCTTGACCGCACTAGGGCTAATGTTGATTATTGTTATACCAGTGATTGCAATGGCTATTATCTTTGCAATTAAATATCGTGCATCAAATATTAAAGCAACGTATAGTCCTAACTGGTATCATTCTACCAAAATAGAATTGGTTGTATGGTCGATACCCATTATGATCATTATATTCCTGGCTATTTTAACCTGGAAGTCTACTCATGTACTTGATCCATGTAAACCTATTCCATCCGCTGCAAAACCGATGATGATTCAGGTAATAGCGCTAGATTGGAAATGGTTGTTTATTTATCCAGAATACTGCATTGCGACAGTAAACGAAATAGCTTTTCCTACTAACGTACCGATTCATTTAAAGATTACCTCTAACTCCGTCATGAACTCTTTTTTCATTCCACAGTTAGGTGGACAAATTTACGCTATGGCTGGTATGAACTCTACTCTTAACCTTATTGCTAATGAGCAAGGTACCTATAAAGGTATCTCATCTAACTTTAGTGGACGTGGCTTCTCTGGAATGAAATTTACTGCGATTGCAACCCAAGATTATGAATCTTTTCATCAATGGGTGCAAAAAGTGAAAAATTCACAACATCAACTGAGTACTATGTCTGATTATGAGTATTTAGCCGCTCCTAGCGAAAACCATCCGGTTCAGTACTTTTCAAACGTCAAACGAGATTTATATCAAAACGTGATAGGAAAGTTTATGAGTATAAGTCAGGATGGAAGCATGCATGCTTCTCTCCAATAATAATCAGATAGATACTAATATGGTTAAAAATTTCTCACATAGGTCTTGAGGAATCAAAGATGTTCGGAAAGTTAACACTCAATTCTATTCCTTACCACGAACCTATCATTATGGTAACTGTGGCCTCTATTATTATGATTAGTATGATACTAATCTCTGCTATTACTTATTTTGGAAAATGGCAGTATCTTTGGAATAATTGGTTCACCTCAGTAGATCATAAAAAAATAGGTATCATGTATATTATAGTAGCGTTTGTTATGCTACTACGTGGCTTTGCTGATGCAATAATGATGCGCTCGCAACAAGTATTAGCATCTGCAGGTGATGTTGGATTCTTACCTCCGCACCATTACGATCAGGTTCTGACCGCCCATGGTGTTATTATGATCATATTTATGGCGACACCTTTCGTAGTAGGTCTCATAAACTTAATTGTACCGTTGCAAATAGGTGCGCGTGATGTTGCTTTCCCGTTTTTGAATTCTCTTAGCTTCTGGTTATTTATTGTAGGTGTGATCCTTATTAATATTTCTCTAGGAGTAGGTGAATTTGCCCAAACAGGTTGGGTCGCCTATCCACCATTAGCATCTAAGGAGTATAGTCCTGGTGTAGGAGTGGATTATTGGATCTGGAGTATCCAGATAGCTGGTATCGGTACCACATTGACCGGAATTAATTTCTTCACGACTATCTTATGTATGCGTGCTCCAGGCATGACAATGATGAAAATGCCAGTCTTTAGCTGGGCTGCACTATGTACTAACGTACTGATAATTACCGCATTTCCTATTTTAACTGTAACAATAGCATTGCTAACCCTAGACCGCTATCTTGGAACTCATTTCTTTACTAATGATATGGGTGGAAATGCAATGATGTATATTAATTTATTCTGGGCTTGGGGCCATCCAGAAGTCTATATTTTGGTACTCCCGGTGTTCGGTGTTTTTTCAGAAGTAGTATCAACTTTTTCGAAAAAACCTCTATTTGGTTATACGTCGCTAGTATGGGCTACCATAGTTATTACTATACTATCATTTTGTGTTTGGTTACATCATTTTTTTACTATGGGTTCTGGTGCCAACGTCAACGCTTTTTTTGGCATTATGACGATGATTATCGCTATACCGACCGGAGTTAAGATTTTTAACTGGCTTTTTACTATGTACCAGGGTCGTATTGTATTTCATTCCTCGATGTTATGGACTATTGGTTTTATTATTACCTTCTCTATTGGTGGTATGGCTGGAGTATTATTAGCAGTACCGGGCGCTGATTTTGTTTTGCATAATAGTCTGTTCCTGATTGCACATTTCCATAATGTCATCATTGGCGGTGTGGTATTTGGTTGCTTCGCAGGTATGAACTATTGGTTTCCCAAATTTTTCGGTTTTACGCTAAATGAAACGTGGGGTAAACGTGCATTCTGGTTCTGGATAATAGGTTTTTACGTAGCTTTCATGCCTCTTTATGCATTGGGCTTGATGGGTATGACTCGTCGTTTAAACCAACATATAGACCCGACATTCCATCCAATGTTAATCTGCGCAGCTAGTGGTACACTACTAATTGCATTAGGTATCTTTTGCCAAGTAATTCAAATTATAGTTAGCGTACGTGATCGCGATCATAATCGCGACCTAACTGGTAATCCATGGGGAGGAAAAACTCTAGAATGGATAACATCTTCTCCTCCACCATTCTATAATTTTGCGATATTACCGCAAGATCATAGTAATGTTGACTATCGAAAGAGAGCATATGAACCAATCCATATGCCTAAAAATACCAGTGCGGGCCTTGTTATCTCGGCTTTTAGTCTCATAATAGGATTCGCTCTTATTTGGTATATTTGGTGGTTAGCTCTAGTAAGTTTAATAGGCATGGTTATAACCTGGATCATTTATAGTTTCAACGAAGACATTGATTATTATGTGACATTAGAAGAAATTCAGCATATCGAAAACCAGCGAAAACCAGTATGTCAACAAAATTAGTGCAGCGTGCTTGAATCATGTCAACTCCGATCATCTCTAATAATAAAACTACTTATACTCAACCTGGACACCAAAATCTAGGAGCCAAAACTATTTTCGGTTTTTGGATATACTTGATGAGCGACTGCATTATTTTCGCAACTATGTTTGCGACTTATGCAGTCTTAAGTAAGAGTGTAGCAGGAGGACCATCTGGCAAAGATATTTTTGACTTACCGGTCGTACTAGTTGAAACTTTTTGCTTATTATTTAGTAGTCTGACTTATGGTATGGGCATTTTAGCTATGCACCGTACTCAAAAAAACCTAGTTAATATCTGGCTATTCTTAACCTTCATTTTGGGTCTATGCTTTATTAGCATGGAACTTATAGAGTTAAATAATCTAGTAGCTAAAGGATTTGGTCCTGATCGTAGCGCGTTTTTATCTAGCTTTTTTGGTATTGTTGCGACACATGGTATTCATGTAATATCAGGTTTAATCTGGATTATTGTTATGATAGTGCAGGTATCAAGTCGTGGTCTGACTTTACTAAACCAGACTCGTTTACAATGCCTGAGCCTGTTCTGGCATTTCTTGGACGTAATATGGATTTGTGTATTTACAGTGGTGTACTTAATGGGAGTACTTTAATGATTTCTACAAGCACAAAACATACGCGCTCCCATAGCAACGGCAGCTATAAAACTTATATCATAGTTTTTTTTCTGTCGATGATCCTGACGATTATTCCATTTACTATGATAATGAGTAATTACGTAGCTAAACATTATAATATTATTATATTAGTTACTTGTGCTATCGTTCAGATTTTGTTACATCTGATTTTCTTCCTTCACTTGAACATATCTACTGAGCAGCAGTGGAATCTAATAGCATTCTTTTTTACAATGTTGATTATGACAATCCTTATTGTAGGCTCTTTATGGATTATGTTGCATTTAAACTCAAACTTAATGAGCTAATTCTCCATAACAAAAAAATCATTCAGCAATACCTAGAAGTAATCAAACCAGGAATTGTTTTGAGTAATTTAATTTCTTTTATTGGTGGATTTTTACTAGCTTCAAAAGGAGAGATCAATTATCTCCTGTTGTGCACTACAATGATAGGTGTTTCATTGGTAGTAGCCTCAGGTTGTGTATTCAATAACGTCATTGATCGTGATATCGATCGTAAAATGAAAAGAACTCAAAATAGAACTCTAGTCACACAATTACTGTCGCTAAAAAATTGTCTTATATACGGAATCATTTTAGGTATGACTGGTGTGATATTACTATATAGGTCAGCTAACCTATTAGCCATGTGGTTAGCAATCATAGGATTTACCGTATATGTTGGCTTTTATAGCCTGTATATGAAACGAAGATCTATTTACGGAACTATGATAGGCAGTTTTGCTGGTGCGGTACCACCGGTAATTGGATATTGTGCTGTAAGTAACCAGTTTGATATCGGAGCACTAATTTTATTACTAATCTTTAGTATTTGGCAAATGCCACACTCTTACGCTATCGCGATTTTTCGTTTAAAAGATTATCAAGCTGCTTCAATTCCAGTCTTTCCTATTGAACTAGGAATTTCGGTAACCAAAAATCATATTACTTGGTATATCATTGGTTTTATGCTTACCACACTAATACTTTACTTTAGCGGTTATGTGACTAGCTATGAATATTTAATTATAATGACATTAGTTAATATCTGGTGGCTTTTTGTGGCTTTACAAGGATATAAATCGGCTAATAATGATCAAGTGTGGGCAAGGAAGCTGTTTATTTTATCGATTATAGCTATTACATCACTAAGTGTGATGATGTCAGTAGACAGAATTTTTCAACACTAATTTCATGAGTGGAAAAACTCAATAATAATAAGATCCCCACCCCGGTTAGGGTTAGATATGAAGAGGTCTTCATGAACGTCAATAAAATGACTAGTATAGAACTACGTGCCATCTGGGGGTTAGGCGCAGTTTTGACATTACGCATGTTAGGAATATTTATGGTTTTGCCAGTGCTAACTACCTATGGTATGAAGCTACAGGGTGCTAGCGAATCCATGATCGGTTTAGCAATAGGTATTTATGGTTTAGTACAATCAATATTTCAGATACCATCTGGTTTAGTATCTGACCGAGTAGGCTGTAAGCCGCTTATCATAAGCGGCTTATTAATCTTCATGCTAGGTAGTATCATTGCCGCATTAACTAACTCAATCTGGGGCGTAATTATAGGTCGTGCTTTGCAAGGCACCGGCACTATCACTGCTGCCGTTATGGCAATGCTGTCAGATTTAACTCGAGAACAAAATCGTACAAAAGCAATGGCTTTTATCGGTATAAGTTTTAGTATAGCTTTCGCGACTTCCATAGTTTTAGGACCTATTATTACTCAGGCCATTGGCCTAAGTGGTCTTTTTTGGGGTATTGCTACTTTAACGCTAGTTAGCGTCGTCATTGCAATCATTGTGGTACCAGTATCACACAATCATACGCTTAACCGAGAGTCAAGTATTATACATACTAGTTTTGGTACAATTTTAGCTCATACGCAGTTACTCAAACTAAATTTTAGTATTTTTTGCCTACATACCATACTGATGTTAAATTTTATTGTTTTACCACAAATTATGATCTGTGCGCACATTTTACCTGTCGATCAATGGAAAGTATATTTAGTAGCACTATTAGTTTCGTTCGTTATCGTAGTGCCTTGTATCATCTATGCTGAAATTAAGCGTCGCATAAAGCATGTTTTTATTAGCAGTGTTATTATACTATTATGTACAGAAATATTATTACTCAATGTAAGTCACCATCAATGGATGTTATTTACCGGAATTGAGTTATTTTTTTTAGTATTTAATGTGATGGAAGTCATTTTGCCTTCACTTATAAGCAAAGAGGCTCCGGCGGGCCTTAAAGGTACTGCTATGGGTTTTTACTCTACTAGCCAGTTTTTAGGTGTTGCCTTCGGAGGTATTATGGGCGGTTGGTTATTTCAGCTGCTAGGAGCTTCGCTAGTTATTCTAACCGGTGTTATAGTTGCATTGGTATGGTGGTTAGTGAGTATTACCTTACATGAACCACCTTATGTTACTAGTCTACGTATTACTTTGCCAAGCTTAAATACTTCGACAAAAGAACAGCTGATACAATTTCTATTGGCTGAGCCAGAAGTAACAGAAGTAGTAGTTATACCGGAAGAGAGGAGTGCTTACATTAAAGTAGATACAAAACAGATAAATAGTATAGTGCTGAATAAACTGAATCAAATCGTGACTAGTCACGGAATGAGAATAAATTAACTGTTAGTTAATTGTTCAGTCATACCTATAAAAAAAATTTAGCGGTAAAAATAAAGTGAAAGTTACTGTGCTTGGTTGTGGCGCGCTAGGGCAGCTATGGTTATCGGCATTTTTTCGCCACAAACATAGCGTCCAAGGATGGTTACGAGTACCAAAACCATTTTGTACTATTACAGTAATAAATCAGCATGGAGTAGAAAACAGTTTTCAATTACCAGCAAATAACAGACAACGACTCGCCGACAGCGAACTATTACTCGTGACACTAAAAGCTTGGCAAGTCTCGAAAGAAGTACAAGAGTTGCTCCCGCAATTACGATCCGATTGTGCTATCTTACTAATGCATAATGGTTTAGGTACTAAAGAAGAATTCCCTGAGTTAGTACAACCACTATTACTAGGAACGACTACTCATGCTGCTTACTCTGAAGAAGGAAAAATTTATCATATATCTGCCGGTATTACTAGTATAGGTCCCGGTAATGTACCAGCAAAATCCGTCGACCAACTTTCGGCAGTGCTACACCAGGTACTACCGAAAGTCACTTGGCATAACAATATCGTAGCGTCTAGCTGGATAAAACTAGCGGTTAACTGCGTTATTAACCCGTTAAGCGCCATCTATGAGTGTCGCAATGGCGAACTAGAGTATTATACGGATGAAATTGAGGCGATTTGTCGCGAGGTAGTAATAGTAATGCACTATGAAGGCTACTACATTAATTATCATCTATTACTTTTCTATATCTGTCAAGTCATAAGAAGTACCTCTGGTAATATATCTTCAATGCTACAAGATATACGAGCTAAGAGGCTCTCAGAAATAGATTATATTAACGGTTATGTACTACGCCGCGCAAACGCCCACGGTTTAAGATTACCGGTAAATCAGCGGTTATTTAATATAATTAAACACAAGGAGCAAAACTATAAGTACTAATCATATTGATGGACGATATACTTTAACATTAGAAAATCCTTTTTCACGTAGGTAAAGGGCTTGCAATCTACTCATAACACCGTAATCGCAATAAAGCAAATAAAATTTACTTTGATCTAACTGAGAAAACTGGCTACCTAGCTTATAGAATGGCAATTGTTGCATCACAACATTCTCGATGAGTAGTGGACTATTTTCCTGTTCATCAGGCGTACGGATATCGAGAACTACATCATTTTGGCTAAACTCTGCGATATTTTTTACTTCAGTAAGGTGATTACGATCCTGGGTCATATAATTCCATCCTGCTTTAAAAATAAAATTTATAGAAATGATTATACGTTTTATGGAAATAAAACTAAGTACTAAAACTAGTTTTCTGGTATAATGAATTTCAAGCTGTAAGTCTTCTTTAGGCTAATGTAGTAACTAAACATGGTAGAATTCATCCATGAGCTGCAAAAAAGCAGCCGGTGTGTAGATGCTGCCCTAGAACGGTATCTATACGCTCTTTCAAGTCAAAAAACTAAGCTAGTTCAGGCTATGCACTATAGCACCCTTCTCGGAGGAAAACGGCTGCGACCGTTTCTAGTTTACCAAACAGGTCAGTTGTTCGGCCTAAAGCAAGAAAGCCTCGATGCACCCGCTGCTGCTATTGAGTGTATTCATGCTTATTCGCTCATCCATGATGATCTTCCAGCAATGGATAACAATACACTACGACGTGGTGAGCCTACCTGTCATGTTCAATTTGGCGAAACAACTGCAATTTTAGCTGGAGATGCATTGCATACCTTGGCATTTACTATTCTAACTCATGCACCAATATCGGCTATTACTACAGAAGAGCGTTTGAAGATGATCGCAGTTCTAGCCGAAGCTAGTGGCGCTGAGGGTATGTGTTTCGGCCAAGCGCTTGATTTAGAGTCAGAAGGTAAACATGTCTCAGCTGAAGTCCTGGAAACTATCCATCGCTATAAAACTGGTGCCCTAATTCGTGCGGCGGTGCACATGGGAGCACTAGCCGCAGGAAAAAAAAGCAGAAAGATACTTAATTATCTTGATAGTTATGCTGTAGCTATAGGCCTAGCATTTCAAGTACAAGATGATATCTTAGATATGATAGGAGATAGCCAAAGTACTGGTAAACAGCGTGGTGCAGATAAGTTATTAGGTAAAAAAACTTATCCATTGCTACTTGGATTAGATATGGCACGAGCTAAAGCTAAAAATCTCTATAAGGAATCTCTAGCATCCTTAAAAAAGATTGATGCAATCGGATATAATACAAACATGTTAGTCAAACTAGCGCGCTATATCATTGAACGTAAAACATAAATGATGCTTTTTTTATACCGTAAGTATGAACATCTAATGAGCTTTCAATGAGCTTTGAGACCAAAAAGTATCCAACACTTGCCCTAGCAGATAATCCTGTTCAGTTACGTTTGTTGCCCAAAGAAAGTCTGTTAGTACTGTGTGACGAACTACGTCAGTTTCTGCTTGCTAGCGTTAGCCGCTCAAGCGGCCATTTTGCATCAGGGCTTGGCACTGTAGAACTGACGGTAGCTTTACATTATGTATATAATACTCCTTTTGACCATATCATTTGGGATGTTGGTCATCAAGCATACCCACATAAAATTATTACTGGGCGTCGAAATCGCATGACTACCATACGTCAGCGTAATGGGTTACATCCATTTCCATGGCGTGGAGAAAGTGAATACGACATACTATCGGTTGGCCACTCCTCGACCTCCATAAGTGCTGGTCTTGGTATGGCTGTAGCAGCTGCGTATGAAGGCCTAGGTAGAAGAACGGTTTGTATTATAGGTGATGGCGCGATTACCGCTGGCATGGCTTTTGAAGCGATGAATCACGCCGGTGACATTAAATATGATCTACTTGTGGTACTAAACGACAACGAAATGTCTATTTCTGAAAATGTAGGTGCGTTAAATAACCACCTTGCACGTCTTTTATCTGGTAAGTGTTATTTAACACTCCGCGAAGGAAGCAAAAAAGTGCTATATGGTATTCCACCTATAAAAGAGCTGGTAAAACGTACCGAAGAGCACATAAAAGGCATAATAGTACCGGGCGGTACGTTATTTGAAGAGCTTGGTTTTAATTACATTGGTCCGGTAGATGGTCATGATGTTCAGGGTATGGTACAAACTCTAAAGAATATGCGTAGTATGAAAGGCCCTCAATTACTACATATTATTACCAAGAAAGGATGTGGTTACGCTCCAGCTGAGAAAGATCCGATTACTTGGCACGCTGTACCTAAGTTTGATCCGGTAAGAGGTACGCTGCCGAAAAGCTATAGCAGGTATCCTACTTACTCGGTAATTTTTGGTGAGTGGTTGTGCACCACCGCGGCTAGTGATGATAAGTTGATAGCGATAACCCCTGCGATGCGTGAAGGCTCGGGTATGGTTGATTTTTCGCGCCAATTTCCGCAACAATATTTTGATGTAGCTATTGCCGAGCAGCATGCGGTAACCTTTGCAGCTGGTTTAGCTATTAGTGGCTACAATCCCATTGTAGCCATTTATTCTACTTTCCTGCAACGTGCCTATGATCAAGTGATCCACGACGTGGCAATCCAAAATCTACCAGTGCTGTTTGCTATTGATAGAGGCGGTGTCGTTGGCCCAGATGGTCAAACTCATCAGGGTGCTTTCGATCTTTCCTACCTACGCTGTATACCAAATATGGTGATCATGACTCCAAGCGATGAGAATGAATGCCGGCTGATGTTGCATACTGGGTATCATTATCACGGTGGTCCTAGCGCAGTACGTTACCCACGTGGTAACGGTACCGGTGTGACATTCAGCGTACTGAGAAAATTGCAGCTAGGTAAGGGTGTTGTGCGCCGCAAAGGCGTTAATATTGCCATTCTAAATTTTGGTACTTTGCTAGCGCAGGCAGAAGAAGTTGCCAATATCCTAGATGCTACTCTAGTAGATATGCGTTTCGTAAAACCCCTAGATACAGAATTAATAACTAAGCTAGCTGTTAGCCATAAAGCATTAGTGACGCTGGAAGAAAACGCAATAATAGGTGGTGCAGGAAGCGGAGTGAATGAATATATCATGCGCCAACGATTACTAGTACCAGTTTTAAATATTGGTTTACCAGATTATTTTATTTCGCAGGGTAGCCAGGAGGAGATACGTGCTGATCTTCAATTAAATAGTTACGGTATCCTTCAGCAAATTGAAAAATGGTTAGAATGATATTCTCTCATCAATATCATTATAACCATTTTACTTGGTACGGTTCATAGGGATAAAATACTAAAACTTTGCGCTCCTACCTACCCTACTATGCAATAAAACGTTAGGTATCTCTGTGAATATTCACGCATTTATTTCTGAAAAAGTTAATCAAGCCATGCTAGCAGTAGGTGCTCCGGCTAGCTACAAAGTACAGGTACGACAATCAGTTAAAACAAAGTTTGGTGATTATCAAGTAAATGGTATCATGACTATCGCTAAGCAACTAGGAGTACCCTCGTATCAGTTGGCAGAAAAAGTAATTAGTATGCTTAATTTAGATGGTATAGCGCGCAAAGTAGAGATTGCTGGTCCAGGTTTTATTAATATCTTTCTTGATTCACAGTGGCTTGCAACACAAATAGCCATTGCCCTAGCTTCACCGCGACTAGGTATCTTACAGTATTCTCCTCAAACAATTGTGGTAGACTACTCTTCTCCTAATGTTGCTAAAGAGATGCACGTTGGCCATCTTCGTTCTACTATTATCGGCGATGCATCAGCGCGTATCTTAGAATTTTTGGGCCATAAAGTTATTCGTGCTAATCATATTGGTGATTGGGGTACTCATTTTGGCATGCTTATAGCCTATCTTGAAAAAGTAGAGTATGATGGTGAATTAGAAATAGAACTATCCAGCCTAAACAACTTTTACCGTCATGCTAAAAAAAATTATGATATAGATCCTAATTTTGCAAAAAAAGCACGTAACTATGTAGTCAAATTACAGTGCGGTGATTCTTATTGCCTCCAGATGTGGCGCAAGCTAGTTAATGTAACTATAGTTCAGAATCAGAAGATTTATGATCGGCTTAATCTTACCCTCAGTCAAGATAATATCATGGGCGAAAGCATGTATAATAATATGTTACCAGATATTGTAACTGATTTGAAAGCTAAAGGTCTAGCAGTAGAAAGCGCAGGAACAACCTTAGTTTTCCTTAATGAATTTAGAAATAAAGACGGAAAACCTATGGGTGTGATTATTCAAAAAAAAGACGGAGCTTATCTCTATACTACTACAGATATTGCATGTGCCAAATACCGTTATGAAACGCTAAAAGCTGACAGAATAATATATTATATTGATTCTCGCCAGCATCAGCATTTACTACAAGTATGGACTATTGTCCGCAAAGCAGGCTATATTCCAGAAACGGTGGTGTTGGAACACCATATGTTTGGCATGATATTGGGTAAGGACGGAAAACCTTTAAAAACCAGGGCTGGAATAACAGTGAAGCTTAATGACCTACTAGATGAAGCTCTGGTACGGGCACGCTGCCTAATTGTTAGCAAACAAGTTAATGTAGATCTCATCGAGTTAGAACGCTTAGCGCAAGTCATCAGCATCGGTGCGATAAAATATGCGGAACTATCAAAAAATCGTATGACCGACTATATATTTAACTGGGACGATATGCTAAGTTTTGAAGGTAATACTGCACCCTACATACAATATGCATACACACGTATAGTGTCTATATTCAAGCGTAGTACTTTAAATCAACAACAGTTGACTGGCAATGTTTATCTCGAAAATGAACAAGAATATTTCCTTGCAGTGCGCCTCCTGCAATATGAGGAAACCATAACTACTGTTGCACGCTATGGTACACCGCATGTTTTATGCGCTTATTTATATAATCTAGCTGTACGATTTTCGTCATTCTATGAACATTGCCCTATACTAAATGCTGACAATGATATACAGTATAAAAGTCGTTTACAGTTAGCGCTTCTTACCTCACGGACGTTGCAACAGGGTCTGAACCTACTTGGTATCGAGACGGTAGAAAAGATGTAACTCAATGCAATTCACGTGCTCTTATTTGAATTTAAAGTGATGGAACGAAATCACGTAGCCGGAAACCAGCAAGCCTAAGTGCCGTCAAGTAAAATATCATCCCTACCACTATTACGGCTATTAAACGAAGTAAACGCCATGGCATACTACCTTGCGTCCAGTCTGGCATGACCATTAGTAATACTACTAATGCCACGGCCATCACGCTGACGGTAAATATTAACCGCAATAAAAATTTGATCCAGCCAGGTTGTGGCTGAAATATTTTTTGTCTACGTAACTGCCAGTACAGTAAGCTAGCGTTCAGACAAGCTCCTAGGCCAATGGAGAGTGATAGCCCAGCATGCTTGAGTGGACCGATAAAAGTTAGGTTCATTAATTGCGTGATAATAAGAGTGATAATTCCTAATTGTACCGGAGTTTTGATGTCTTGACGTGAATAAAAACCAGGTGCAAGAACTTTCACCAGCATTAAACCAATCAGTCCAACTGAATAAGCTAATAACGCACGCTGAGTCATCATCGTGTCAAAGGGGGAAAATTGATTATACTGAAATAAAGCTACTATAAGTGGTTTGGCAAGAATGGCCAGCGCCACAGAACTTGGCAACGCTAGCAGAAAACAGAGACGGAGTCCCCAATCTAGCAGTAAGGAGAATTCTACATGATTCCCTTTGAACACACTGCGCGATAGAGATGGTAGTAAAATCGTCCCTAACGCAACTGCTAATACACCTGCAGGAAACTCCATAAGCCGATCAGCATAATAGATCCATGATACCGAACCAGATACTAAGAAAGAGGCAAAAATTGTATTGATGATTAATGAAATTTGGCTGACTGATACCCCAATGATAGCAGGTCCCATGACCTGTAATACTCGCCACACACCAGCATCTCTAAATTGTAAGCGCGGCATAACTAACAAGCCTATTTTTTTGAGGTACGGCAATTGATAACACAATTGCAGTATTCCTCCGATTACAACCGCCCAGGCTAGCGCCATAATTGGCGGATTAAAACACTGTGCCGCCAGAAGAGCAAAGACTATCATACTCATATTCAGTAACGTTGGAACAAAAGCGGGCACCAAGAACCTATTCCAAGCATTGAGTATCGCTCCCACTAGCGATGTCATGGAAATAAGTAGAATATAAGGAAATATCACACGTGATAGCGATGACGTTAAAACAAACTGTTCTGGTGTATTGCTAAATCCTGGGGCAGTTATTTTTATTAACCATGGTGCACCTAGCATACCAGTTATAGTCACTAGCATTAGTGTGAGTATCAGCATACCAGCGATATAGGAAATAAAAGTACGTGTATCCTCTTCTGCATGATTACTTTTATATTCTGCCAAAATAGGCACGAATGCCTGGGAAAAAGCACCTTCAGCAAAAATACGCCGCAAAAGATTAGGTAATTTGAAAGCAACAAAAAAAGCATCTGTTGCCATCCCAGCACCAAATACTCGGGCAATAATTGCATCTCGTGCAAAACCCAGGACGCGCGAAAACATAGTTATGAAACTAACAGCAGCAAATTTTGTTAATAAACTCATAATATGATATTGTGCGGGACCTAATTATATAGGCATGGTTATTTGAGCTACATAACGTAATTAGTTATGACTAAGTTTAATTAATATATAATAATTTATTTATTTTCAAAAATAACGATTGCACAAGTATAATGACGTTCATCTGACAAGGTTACATGCATATTAGTGACACTACGCTGTACAGCAAGCTGAGCTGCTTGTTCATGTAGCCGTAATTTAGGTTTGCCTAACTGGTCATTGAATACCTCAAATTGTACAAATGCAAGACCATTGCCAAGACCGGTGCCTAAAGCCTTAGCAGCAGCCTCTTTAACAGCAAAGCGTTTAGCTAAAAAACGTATCCGTTGATTATGCTTACGATATTGTTTCCACTCAGCTGGATGTAAAATACGGTATGCAAAAAGTTCGCCACGGCGCACTAAAACTGCCTGAATACGTGCAATCTCCACAATATCAGTACCTATACCTAAAATAGCCATTAGCAGCGCGTATTGTACAATAAAAAATTCATATCAGTTATCGCATTAGCTAAACCGCAGATTACTGCACGACTAATAATAGAGTGACCAATATTAAGTTCGTATATGGATGGTAGCGCTGCAATATACTTAACATTATGATAATCAAGACCATGCCCAGCATTTACCTTTAGGCCGAGTTTAGCAGCATAATCAGCTATTTGTCTAATGCGTTCTAGCTCTGCGGCACGAGCGATAGCATTTGTGGCATCGGCATAAAAACCAGTATGTATTTCAATGTAAGGTGAACCAATCTCTGCGGCTGCCTCGACCTGATGTTTATCTGCATCGATGAAAAGTGACACTTGAATGTTTGCCTCACTCAAACGATAAATCGCTTGGCATAATTTTTCTTGCTGTCCTACAACGTCTAATCCACCTTCGGTGGTTAATTCTTGGCGTTTTTCTGGTACCAAGCAACAGGAATGAGGTTGTAAACGACAGGCTATAGTAACCATCTCGTCCGTAACAGCCATTTCTAGGTTCATACGAGTTTGGATCGTCTGTCGCAATATTTGGATATCACGATCAGTAATATGACGACGATCTTCGCGTAGATGCACTGTGATTCCATCAGCACCAGCCTGTTCAGCGATAAATGCAGCCTGCACGGGATCAGGCCAGGCAGTACCCCGTACATTACGTAATGTAGCGACATGATCGATATTAACGTTTAGTAATAACTTCGACATATCTTTCCCCTGTGCCATTTAGAATCATAAATATTAATTAGTGCGTTATTAACCTTACCATCAAAGTACTTTATAGATATTCCATATATCCCAAACTACGCAAGGTACATTCATCGTTAGTCCATCCGGATTTAACCTTAACCCATAGTTTTAGATGTACATCTGTTTTAAATAGAGTTTTCATCGTCTGCCTTGCTTCAATACCGATAGTTTTTATCTTTCTACCTTGATTACCAATGAGTATTTTTTTATGTCCGGTACTTTCAACAATAATTATCCCTTTGATGTCGTAACAGCCGTTATTTTTAGTGAGAAAGCATTCTGTTTCGACCATTATGGAATACGGCAGCTCATCACCCAAAAATCTAATTAATTTTTCACGAATAATTTCAGAAACAATGAATCGCGGTGAACGATCAGTAATATATTCTTTCGGAAAATAGTGAATAGCTGCTGGCAATACTTGACGTACAATACCTGCTAAAGTATTAATAGCCATGCCATTAATAGCGCAAGTAGGTAGAATAGCGTGAAAATTAATCTGTTTACTTAAGAAATTAATATGTGGTAATAGCTTTGCTTTGTCTATAACTTTATCTACTTTATTAATTACTAGTACCACCTGTTGATCGTATAGCTTATTTACTACCATTTCATCATCATGAGTCCATTTGGTACCCTCGACCACGAAGAGAACGAGTTCTACATTACCGATAGATTTGCTAGCCGTACGGTTCATCAAATGGTTGAGCATCTTTTTCTCATCAAGATGTAGCCCAGGGGTATCTATATAAATAACCTGATATGGTCCTTCTGTATTAATACCCAGAATACGGTGACGTGTAGTCTGTGGCTTACGCGAAGTAATTGATACTTTTTGCCCTAGAAGCTGATTAAAAAGTGTAGACTTACCAACGTTAGGACGCCCTACGATCGCAACAAAACCACAATAGGTTATATTTTCGCTCATTCAAATTCTCTTTTGAGCATTTGCAACGCATTCAGCGCTTGCTTCGCAGCAGCTTGTTCTGCTTGACGGCGGCTAGAACCATTGCCTACAATCGGATATGCGAGACCACTTACCTGGCAATGGATGATAAATTTAGGATCATGAGTCTCACCATGAATTTGCACAACTAGATAGAGAGGTAATGGCATATGGCGTCCCTGTAGATACTCCTGTAAGCGAGTTTTTGGATCTTTTTGTCTTTCTCCCGGACTTATTTCATTTAAGCGACTGCGATACCAGTTAAGGATTAATTTCTCTACAGTAAGGATATCGCTATCTAGAAAGATACTACCAATCAATGCTTCCACTGTATCGGCAAGAATAGATTCACGGCGTAATCCACCGCTCTTGAGCTCTCCAATGCCTAGACGTAAATACGCACTTAACTCTAACTCCCTAGCTATTTCTGCTAAAGTATTACCACGTACCAACGTAGCTCGCATACGGCTCATATCTCCTTCGTCAATACGCTGGAAACGTTGATATAACGCATGGGCTATCACATAACTCAGTATAGAGTCGCCTAAAAATTCCAGCCGTTCATTATGTTTATTGCTGGCACTACGATGTGTAAGTGCCTGTAATAACAGCTCGTGCTGTTTAAAAAGATAGCCAATTTTATTCTGGAGACGATTTAATCGAGGGTTCATGTATGACCAAACAATCTACTATGTGCAAAACAACACAACTATTACATACTCAATAAACATAGATAAAGTTTTTCCTTACTTAACTTATCTCTAATAGATTATATCTAAAGATCACCAAATCAAAATTCCATTAATGAATACTACCAATTAATGAATACTACCAATATGGCTTAAGCGGACACCAGTTGGCCACTTACCTTCTAGTTTGTCGAAACTCATCCAAATTACTATGGCTTTACCCACGATATTTTTTTCTGGCACGAAACCCCAGTAACGGCTATCGGCGCTATTATCGCGGTTATCACCCATCATAAAATATTCACCTTGCGGTACAATCCATTCTGTTAGCGCATAACCAGGTTGCTGATAGTAAAGACTGAGTAGATCTAGTTGGTTGGGTGTAATTAGGATATCATGTACCACTCCGTCTAATGATTCTTGATACTGTGATAAACGCGTACCACTGTATAAGATTTGATTAGTTTGTAGAAATTGCTCGCTTTTGCTGGTGTACTCATTGCTATTAGAATTTAAGTTATGAAGAATATCGCTCGATATTATGTTGCTATAAGTAATAGATAATGTACTAGTTCTAGTATGATCATGATTAGCCCAGCCTGGTTGTATTGTGATACGCTTGACGATAGGATCATAGCAGACTCTGTCACCTGGTAGACCGATAACACGCTTGATATAATCTAGGCTTGGATCTGGTGGATATTTAAATACGACGACATCTCCGCGTTTAGGATGTCCCATTTTAATCATAGTACTCTGGGTAATCGGATTTTTAATACCATAAGCAAATTTATTAACTAAAATAAAATCACCTACCCACAAGGTAGGCATCATTGAACCTGATGGAATTTGGAATGGCTCAAAAACAAAAGAGCGTATTACAAATACTAGCAATAATACCGGAAAAAGTGATGCGCCTATATTAATCCAACCATCCTGATATTTTTTACACTTAACTCCTATACCATTACTATTTTTGCGATACTCCAGCACTCGTTTTAAATGTTTAATAAACCAGGTAATCCCAGTGATAAGCGTTGCGATTGCTAGAATAAGGGCAAAAATATAAGCCATGCCAACTCCTAAAATTATTTATGATCTTTCTTTACTAACGTGTAAAATAGCTAGAAAAGCTTCTTGCGGAAGCTCCACATTCCCTACCTGCTTCATACGTTTTTTCCCTTTTTTCTGCTTTTGTAGCAGTTTTTTTTTGCGGCTTACATCGCCACCATAACATTTAGCGAGAACATTTTTACGTAATTGTTTCACAGTAGAACGGGCAATAATATTGTGCCCAATAGTAGCCTGGATAGCTATATCAAACTGTTGACGTGGGATTATTTCCTGTAGCTTATTAACTAACTCACGCCCACGGTATGGAGCATTTACTCTATGAGTCATTAGTGTTAGCGCATCGATGCACTCACCGTTAATTAGCACATCCACGCATACCATATCTGATGCTTGGAAACGCTTAAATTCATAATCTAGCGATGCATAACCACGTGAGGTACATTTTAAACTGTCGAAAAAGTCTAGTACTACCTCAGCCATAGGGATTTCATAGGTCAATGTAACCTGATGTCCGTGATAAACAATATTTTTTTGCACGCCACGCTTATCGATGCATAAGTTAATTACTTTACCTAGATATTTCTGTGGTAGCAGAATATTACATTCAACAATTGGTTCTCGTAGCTCTTCTATACGATTTAGTGGCGGCAATTTTGCCGGGCTATCTACATAGTAGGTACTTTTATCAGTAGTAATTACTTCATAAATAACTGTAGGTGCAGTAGTAATTAGATCGATATCATACTCACGTTCTAGCCGTTCTTGAATAATTTCCATATGTAATAAACCAAGAAAACCACACCTAAAACCAAAACCAAGCGCGGTAGATCTTTCAAGCTCATAGAATAATGAAGCATCGTTTAAACTGAGTTTTCCTAAGGCATCATGAAGGGATTTATAGTCATCGGAGCTAGCTGGAAAAAAACCAGCATAGACCTGAGGTTTCACTTTCTTAAAACCAGGTAGCGCTTTGTTTGCTTGTTTATGCGTTAAAGTAAAAGTATCTCCAACCGGTGCGCCGAAAATATCTTTTATAGCACAGGCTAGCCAGCCTACTTCACCACATTTGAGTACTTCGCGATCGACACGCTTCGGTGTAAAAAATCCTAAACGATCAGCATTGTAGCTCTGGCCGGTGCTCATCACTGTCACTTTATCGCCTTGGCGTAGAATGCCATTTTTGATACGTACTAAAGAAACTAAGCCCAGATAGTTATCAAACCAAGAGTCGATAATCAGCGCCTGAAGTGGTGCATTATGATCGCCTTTTGGCGGTGGTATATCCCGCACTAGACGTTCGAGAACATTTGATACTCCGAACCCAGTTTTAGCAGAGCAGCGTACCGCATCGGTAGCGTCAATGCCAATTATATCTTCAATTTCTTGCAAGACCCGATCTGGATCTGCGACGAGTAAATCAATTTTGTTTAGTACTGGCACTACTTTTAAATCCATTTCTATAGCGGTATAGCAATTCGCAAGAGTCTGTGCTTCAACTCCCTGACTAGCATCCACTACCAATAGCGCACCTTCGCAAGCTGCTAGTGAACGGGAAACTTCGTAGGAAAAATCTACATGGCCGGGGGTATCAATAAAATTTACTTGATATACTTGGCCATCTAGTGCATTGTAATTAAGTCTCACACTTTGTGCTTTGATAGTAATACCTCGTTCACGTTCAATATCCATAGAGTCAAGCACTTGAGTTACCATTTCACGTTCACTCAAGGCGCCACAGAACTGAATCAGGCGGTCAGAGAGTGTTGACTTACCGTGGTCAATATGGGCTATAATAGAAACATTACGTATGTTATTCATGTATTATTTATTATAATTAGGGATTTCAAGACTAAAATAAAGCTTTTTTAAAAATTTTATTCTATATTTCTCTTATTCTCATTCTTTACTCATTAAAAAAAATGCAATAATGCAATATAAGTATTATCTATAGTATCATCATGCCGATATAGCTCAGTTGGTAGAGCAGCGCATTCGTAATGCGAAGGTCATAGGTTTGACTCCTATTATCGGCACCACTTGAGTTTAAATATGCACGGAACGAACAGCTTATAATTTGATAATGAAATAAATGTAATCTAGTAGGCTATATAATTTATAGTTCTGCTATAAGCACTTTCTGTTCCATCAATTTTATTTTTGACTTCTGATATATTTCAAGCTTCTTATATTCTTTTGCTACGACAGTTTCTGGTGCATGGCCCAAAAAGTCTTTGTTCATTAGTTTACTTTGAATACGATCGATTTCACTTTCGATACGCACAATTTCTTTTGCGAGCCTATCTAGTTCATCAACCTTATTGATAAGGCCCACAAGCGGTATTAGTAATTCAGCACCTGGAACAAGCTTAGTGACAGAAATAGGACCTCTATCTTCTATTGGTAGTAGAGTGATGGTATCTAACTGCGCTAGTGTACGGATTATTATAAAATTATCATTTACCAAACGTTGTGCTTCAGTAGATGTATTGCGTAATAGTAACGCTAGGGGTTTGTTGAGTGCAATCTTCATTTCAGAACGGATAGTACGTACTGCGATAATAACTTGCTGAGTCCACTCTAAGTCAATTAAGGCTTGAGCATCGATTAAAGCTGCATCATAGATAGGAAACTGTTGCAGCATTATTGTGTCGCCGTGCCTACGAGTAATAACCTTAATTCGTTGCCAGATGGTTTCGGTAATAAAGGGAATAACTGGATGAGCTAAACGCAGTAACGCTTCTAGCACGCTAACTAAGGTATAGCGTGTACCACGTAGTTCTGCTATTTTACCTCTACTCATGATAGGTTTTGTTAGTTCTAGATACCAGTCGCAGAATTGGTACCAGGTAAAATCATATAGTCTCTCAACCGCTAGATCGAAACGGTAATTATCTAGCGCTTCACGGAATCGCTTCACTGTCTGGTGAAATTTAGCTAAAATCCAGCGGTCTGCT
Source organism: Candidatus Palibaumannia cicadellinicola (assembly GCF_000754265.1). NCBI lineage: Bacteria > Pseudomonadati > Pseudomonadota > Gammaproteobacteria > Candidatus Palibaumannia > Candidatus Palibaumannia cicadellinicola. The sequence goes on from NZ_CP008985.1 coordinate 346,737, forward strand.
AGTGAGAACACTTTATCGCTGCTATTAAAACCACAATCTTGGTCCTCAGTATTCATCAATACAAAACGACTAGCGTTCCACAGCTTATTACAGAAGTTACGGTAACCTTCTAAACATTTCATATTCCAGTTAATATCGCGTCCAGTAGAAGCCTGCGCTGCTAGGGTAAAGCGTAATGCATCGGTGCCGTATGGTTTGATCCCATTAGGAAATTGTTTGATAGTAATATAGCTTATGTTTTTTACTAGCTGTGGCTGCAACAGATTTCCGGAACGTTTAGCTAATAATTTCTCTAGCGAGATGCCATCCACTATATCTAATGGATCGATAACGTTACCCTTGGTTTTTGACATCTTTTGTCCTTCTTCATCACGTATAAGACCAGTAATGTAGACGGTTTTAAAAGGAACTTGTGGCTTACCTGTGATATCTTTATTGAAGTGCATTGTTAACATTATCATACGTGCTATCCAAAAGAAGATAATATCAAAACCACTCACTACCACGCTAGTTGGATGGAAAGTACGCAGTGCTTCAGTATTATTAGGCCAGCCTAGGGTCGAGAAAGTCCAAATACCAGATGAGAACCAGGTATCTAATACATCGTCGTCCTGGCATAGGGTCACTCTATCCCCCAGTTGGTGTTTCTGACGTACTTCCGCTTCATTGCGGCCGACGTACACCTTACCTTGATCGTCGTACCAAGCCGGAATACGGTGGCCCCACCATAGCTGACGTGAAATACACCAGTCTTGGATATTACGCATCCAGCTAACATACATATTTTTATATTGCTTCGATACAAATTTAAGCTCACCCATTTCTACCGCTTCCATTGCTACTTTGGCAAGTGGTGTAGTACGTACATACCATTGATTAGTTAACATTGGTTCTATTACGACGCCACTGCGATCGCTATAAGGTAAAATTAGCTTGTGAGATTGTATTAAAGCTAGCAGACCAAGACGGTCAAATTCTGCTACTATAGCTTTACGTGCCGCAAAGCGTTCAAGACCGCGGAATACTTGTGGAATAGTGCTGGAGTATACGTTGCTAACTTTGCCATAGGTATCAAAAATTTCTGCTTCTTGGCGTATTTTACCTTCAAAAGTGAGAATATTAATAACAGGTAATTTGTGACGTTTACCGATTTCATAGTCATGAAAGTCATGTGCTGGAGTAACCTTCATACAACCGGTGCCCTTAGTTATATCAACATTTTCGTCAGCTATGATCTTGATGCGACGGTTAACCAAAGGTAGCAAGACAAATTTATTAATGATATTTTTATAGCGGAGATCATAAGGGTTGACTGCTATTCCAGTATCGCCGAGTACCGTTTCTGGACGTGTTGTGGCAACAACTAAATAGTTCAAGCCTTCTATAGTCTTAATGCCATCTGCGAGTGGATAGCGTAGATGCCACATCGAGCTTCTGGATTCGCGATTTTCTACTTCAAGATCTGATATAGCTGTATGCAATTTGGGGTCCCAGTTTACTAGACGTTTTCCACGATAGATTAAATTTTCTTGATACAGGCGGACAAATACTTCTTTTACAGCATTGGATAATCCTGCGTCCATAGTAAAGCGTTCTCGTCCCCAATCCACCGAACATCCTAAACGACGCATCTGATTGGTAATCGTGTCGCCTGATTGCGCTTTCCATTCCCAAATTTTATCGATAAAAGCTTTGCGCCCATAATCTTGGCGAGTTTTACCCTCTTCCGCAAATATTTGACGCTCTACCATAATTTGTGTGGCAATGCCTGCATGATCGGTTCCTACTTGCCAAAGAGTATTTTTACCTTGCATTCGCTGATAGCGGATGAGGATATCCATAAGAGTCTGCTGGAAAGCGTGTCCCATATGTAGGCTACCGGTAATATTAGGGGGAGGGATCATGATGCAGTAGCTCGGTTTGCCTGGATCACCATTAGGTTTGAAATAACCTTGTTTTTCCCAGTGCTCGTACAACGGTTGCTCGATTGTTGTCGGATTGTATGTTTTGTCCATAGTAGTCAATGCACTAATATACTAAGATAGCGGTTTAGCGGTAATTAATTGGAAGCCAACACTACGATAAGCTTTATACCGTTTACGTGCCAACTGTTTGAGATATTCTTCATCAGGTACGAAGTCAATTACTTCATGGAAAGACAAAGCAAAATCAATATACGCAGGTAGTAGGTTTACCATCAAATCACGTGGTACATGACGATGTTGATGCGGCCAATATATTTCTACCGGAGCGCCATCTTGCGGTCCTTCACCTACTAGATTATGCGGAATAAAAGCTGCTGGAGTTTGTGTCCATAGTGCATTATCTAGTTTTATTGCCTGTTTATAGTTTTCACAAGCTATAAGTACCCGTTTTCCTGCACGCCAATGGAGAACAGCTAGATTACAAGCGAGTTGTTCCATGGTGATTAATCCGTTTATTATGACATGCTGGTCGAGGAGATAGAAGGTTACTTGTTTCATGTAATGAGTCTGTCATTTATCTATTGACTCATCACAACTAAAAGCGGAACGATTGAGTAAGAACTGCGATAACATTGCCACCGGACGCCCGGTAGCGCCCTTAGTTTTTCCAGAATTCCAGGCGGTACCTGCAATATCCAAATGTGCCCAATGATATTTCTGTGCGAAGCGAGACAAAAAACAACCAGCGGTAATAGCTCCGCCAGGACGCCCACCAAGATTAGTCATATCGGCAAAGTGAGACTCAAGTTGTTCCTGAAACTCATCTACCAGCGGTAAAGGCCAGACACGATCTCCAGCCTGCTCAGCAGCGCTACGGAGTTCATTAGATAGTTGATTTTGGTTAGACATGAGCCCGGTTAGATGATGTCCCAATGCAATAATGCAAGCGCCTGTTAAAGTAGCGATATCAATTACAATTTCTGGATTAAAACGTTCCACGTAAGTAAGAGTATCGCATAGTACCAGACGACCCTCAGCATCAGTATTTAATACTTCCACAGTCTGTCCGGAAAGAGTAGTGAGTATATCTCCCGGCCGTAACGAATGACCATCAACCATATTCTCACAGCCTGCCAGGACTCCAATAATATTCAGAGGTAAGTTTAATGCTAGTGCCACGCACATAACGCCATAGACAGTGGCAGCACCACACATATCATATTTCATCTCATTCATATTGTCGGAGGGTTTAATAGAAATACCACCGGAATCAAAAGTAAGCCCCTTACCAACTAGTACTATCGGACGGGCTTCTCGATCTGGATTACCATGATATTCGATAACTGACATTAGTGATTCGTTGGTAGAACCTTGGCCTACAGCTAAATAAGCGTTCATTCCCAACTCTTTCATCTCTTTTTCGCCAAATACCATGATTGTTGTATTATTGCTGTAGCTATTCGCTAATAAGCGAGCATGAGATGCTAGATAGGCTGAGTTGCAGATGTTAGGTGGCATATTTGATAGATCTTTAGCAGCTTTGATGCCAGTAGCAATAGCTAGACCATGTTGTATAGCGCGTTCACCGCTAATTAACTCACTACGTGTCGATAGGTTAAATACTATTTTACGTAGTGGTCGCCGTAGCTCTTTTTTATTACTTTTGAATTGATTGAAAGTATAGAGTGAATCTTGAGCTGTTTCCACAGCCTGGCGTACTTTCCAATACGTATTTCTACCCTTGACATGTAGTTCCGTCAAGAAACAGATTGCTTCCATTGAACCGGTATTGTTTAAACTATTAATAGTTTCATGAATTATCTGTTTATACTTGCGTTCATCTAGCTCGCGTTCCTTGCCACAGCCGATAAGTAAAATTCGTTCAGACAATACATTAGGAACATGATGTAAAAACAAAGTCTGCCCTACTTTACCTTCTAATTCACCACGGCGGAGTAGAGCGCTGATATAGCCTTTACTAATTTTATCAAGCTGTTTAGCGATAGAGGAGAAACGGCGTGGTTCAAAAATTCCTACAACAATACAGGCACTGCGTTGCTTTTCCGGGCTACCGCTTTTGACACTAAAATGCATGTCTTCTCCTGAATGTGAATTCAAATCATATGTGTCCTGGAGAAATAGATTGTTTCTATACTATATATATTAATATAAAAAAAAACGACTATTTTTTTAATTATATCTGTACTTTTTCAGTATAGCACAATTTTACTATTAATGTTGTGATACTTAATTAATATTAAGTTATTAACAATTAGTAATAAACACTAATGACGGATAATAAATACATTTATCTCATTTCCGGCAAAAAAACAAGGTCAGGTTATATAGGTAAAATCAAAGTGATTATAACGAGATATCTGATTTAGGAGATATTAAAAAGCCAGCTTGCTATTTTTTATATTTGTTTGTCAAAAACTGATGCGAATTTTAAGCGTAGTAGTAGAAGGTCACATTTCGATACATCTAGTTTTATCTTTTTTAGGTTGAGGTGTGGCAGAAATAGCACAATTCATTATCCTACTAAGTTTTGTGATAGATTTATTAATAATCCTAAGTCATTTACACGCTAAAAGCGAGATTATCGCGATGCACGCCTGCGATATTGGTAAACATTTAATTATCCAGGCAGCATTTATGCTGAGCATGTTCACTGCATTGTTCCGAGCTATCAATGTCATATGGCTATCTCCATAGTTTTTGTGTTATGAGTATAAGATAATATCTGATCTCAAAGCGAATCCTAGTCTTGCAGCAATGATGGAGGAACAATTATGCTAGGAGGTAAATAGTAATTTCGTGCTTTTCCTTTCGTTGGTAAAATTGAGGGGCCAATCTTGAAAAATGTTTTTTTAGCACAAGTCAAGCAGCACGAAAAAATTTATCCATCGTTAGTTATAGCAGAGCGTGGTCAAATTAAAGAGAGTGAGGACGACTCGCAACTTATAATGTTAGACAATGATACTTGTTATGATGGTATACCATTACTAAATAATTTTAGTGTCACAAATGTTACTAATTTTTAAGCTCATATCGCTGATCGTACGGGAAAATGTCTCCATAACATGCTGAGTTTCATTGACGTTTCATGTTGGTTTTATCCGTGCTGATAAGGGTGGTGTACTTAATATGTTATCGGTGATGCTAATATATTTGATATTCTCTGCGTTTGCAGAGCTTACTGCGTTCTAACGGTACACAAGGTAAATGAGATTCAATACTATGGATGTGGATTACTAATATGATGTACTTAGCTATCGCACTAGTACTAAATTTGTGGGATAGCGTACTAGGGAGAAAATTTCGTAGGAGGTTAAACGATTTTTCATACATCAGGGGTAATAATTGATGTATGCGTGAAGTATTAAACGATTATATTAATAATACTATTTTGAATGCTATTATAAATACACTCTTCATATTAGTTTCTTTATCAGGGATGATAAAATATATTAACCAATTACGTAAAGTTAACCAAGGTAGCTATTCGGTGCTCAGCGCCGGAGAGTATGTACTGCTTAGTATTCCTAAAGATATCGTAATTTTCTTACCTAAAATCTCTTCAAAAGAGTGGGGAAGAGTATCACTCTTATCAATTAAATATGTGATGGCTCTATCTTTATCTTTTATTTTCGGACCTTTGCGTAGCGTGCAGATAGGGGTGCGGGTTGTCACTGGTATTAGCTTTGGCTTTATGTTTTATGTTCTAGATAATGTATTTAGACTTTTAAGTCTATTCTATCATATATCGCCTATGCTTGGGGCATTACTACTTCGTATGCTTTTTTTAACCATTAGTATTGTTCTGCTCTTCAAACTACGTTAAGAGCTGTTGTTTACCATGATAAAATCAATCAGTAACTGTTTAGTTTGGTAAAACTACTTGGAAAACATATTCGTTATATGTAGTCAATATCTAACTTTTAAAGAGATCATAATAATGGAAAAACAACAAGAAATTATAACAACACTGGGTGTCAAATCAAAAATAGAACCTGCTCAAGAAGTGCGAATAAGCGTTAATTTTATCAAAAATTATTTAACTAAACATTCTTTTCTACATACGCTGGTATTAGGCATTAGTGGCGGACAAGATTCTACTCTAACTGGTAAATTATGCCAACTTGCTATCAAAGAATTACGGTATGATACTGGAGAGGAAAGATATCAATTTATCGCTGTGCGGCTTCCCTATGGAGAACAGAAAGACGAGTCAGACTGTCATGATGTCATGACCTTCATCCAACCTGACCATATGATTAATATTAATATTCAAAGCTCCATTAAAGCTAGTGAAGCCACTTTGTACAATGCTGGTTTCACTTTAAGTGACTTTTTCAAGGGTAATGAGAAAGCCCGTGAACGTATGAAAGTACAATATAGCATTGCTGGCATGACCGCTGGGTTGGTTGTTGGTACAAATAATGCAGCAGAAGCAATGACTGGCTTCTTCACTAAATATGGTGATGGCGGTGCTGATATAAACCCTTTATTCCGGCTCAATAAACGCCAAGTCACAGCTTTGTTGCAGTACTTTGGGTGTCCAGAACATCTTTATCTTAAAGCGCCAACTGCTGATTTAGAAGAACAACGTCCAGCTTTACCAGATGAATTAGCGCTAGGGGTAACTTATACGCAAATAGATGATTATCTTGAAGGAAAAATTATTGATGTAAAAGCTGCACGAACAATTGAAGACTGGTATCAACGAACTAAACATAAACGTCATCTGCCGATCACAGTTTTCGATAATTTTTGGCAATAATTTATTGTACAGATATAGTGATCAATACTTGCTTTCATTACTTGTTTTTAGCGCAAGAAATATTCTAACGTACTTAGCGTAATCTAGTTCCAGAAATAGTTTGGCGATCCCTACGGCCATACCGGTACGCGCTAGTTCGCCAACTTGAGTGCGACACCACCTGAAATGTTATTCATCATAGTTAATAAAACCATTGTCCTAGACTAACACGCTCATTATTACCATAATCACGTATAGTAGTTATATGAACAAAACCAGCTTGGGTAAGTAATCTACGTACCTCTGCTCCTTGTTGCCAACCATGTTCTAATATTAACCAACCGCTGTACTGTAAATATCTACCGGCGGCATTACAGATTGCCGCTATATCTGCTATACCATGATTGTCAGCAACTAGCGCGCTTTTAGGTTCGAAATATACATCTCCATGATTTAAATGTGGGTCATTAGCATCAATATAGGGTGGATTACTCACAATCAAACTATAACGTGTTGCTTGCCATTGCAATGGTTGAAACCAGCTGCCACACAGGAAGTACACATTTTTTACGCCGATACGTACAGCATTATCGTAAGCTAAAGCAACTACACCTGGATGAATATCTACTCCGGTTAAACGCCAAATTGGTCGTTCTGATGCTAGCGCGAGCGTAATAGCACCAGTTCCAGTGCCTAGATCAAGCACTTCAGCCTTAGTTGGTAATAGTAGATCTAGCGCAAGTTCCACTAAACATTCGGTATCTGGCCGAGGAATGAGGGTCTCGGTAGAGACCCTCAGAGGTAATGACCAAAACTCCCACTCACCAGTTATATAAGCGATAGGCTCACCGCGTGCTCGACGCTCTAGTAAATCCTCTAGCTGCGTGCGGTGAGCCTCATCTAACAAAGTTTCTCCGAACGCTAACAGATGCGTCCGTCCTATGCCTACTACTTGCTCTAGTAATATTTCTGCATCACGTCTTGGACTTGGTGACGTAGTAAGCCGGGAACTGGCTTGGTCAAGCCATTGCCGCCAAGTGATCATGTAGTCTCAGATAATGCTGCGAGCTGATTAGCTTGATATTCCTGCATAATGGGCTGAAGTAATATCTCTAGCTTACCCTCTATAACCTCATCTAACTGATAAATAGTTAAACCTATCCTGTGATCTGTAATGCGTCCCTGCTGAAAATTATAAGTACGGATCCGATCCGAACGATAACCGCTACCAAGTAAATTACGGCGGATGCAAGACTCTTCTTGTTGTCGACACTGTGCTTCTACTGCGCGCAAGCGGGCGCCTAGTACCGCTAAAGCTTTAGCTTTGTTTTTATGCTGCGAACGTTCATCCTGGCACTCGACAACTAAACCAGTTGGCAAATGGGTAATACGAATAGCAGATTCTGTAGTATTCACGTGCTGTCCCCCAGCACCTGACGAACGAAAAGTGTCGATACGCAAGTCATCAACATTAATTTCCGGTAATTCAGCCTTTAGAATCTCAGGGATTACTGCGACGGTGCAGGAGGAAGTATGGATACGTCCCTGAGATTCTGTTTCCGGTACGCGTTGCACACGGTGACCACCAGATTCAAATTTAAGCTGACCATAGGCGTTCTCATGAGAAATTTTGACGATAATTTCTTTATAGCCCCCGTGCTGACCGTAACTTGCACTTACTATTTCTACTTTCCAACGATGTATTTCTGCGTAACGACTATACATACGAAATAAGTCTCCAGCAAATAATGCAGCTTCATCTCCTCCAGTACCGGCGCGTACTTCAAGAAAACACCCGCGTTCATCATTAGGATCTTTTTGTAATAGTAAAACTTGTAACTGTTGTTCTAGTGGAACGAGCAAGGTACGTAACTGATTGAGTTCTTCTTGTGCAATATCGCGCATTTCATAATCTTCAAGCATCTGCCAGGTTGTATGGATGTTATTTTGCACCTGTTGCCAACGTTGGAAACAGGTGGTCACCTCAGCAAGTTGCGCATACTCTTTGGATAATATGCGTAAACGTTCCCTATCGGTAACTATCTTAGGGTTACCTAGCAGTCTTTCTACTTCGTCATAACGCTCTTGCAACGCTTTCAACTTGGTAATTATAGAAGCTTTCATACCTAATTGTTTATCTTATTAATATTTAGTGCGTTAAGTTCAAAAGAAGGCACATATGGTGCGTTCTTAAGCCCATTACAATCCTATAATAAAGTTTGTTTTATCACCATTAGACTAATTTGTTGCTATAGTTATGATTATTAGCAACTAGAAGTGTGCACTATAAAAATATAGCTATTAATCTAGATCAAAATGTTTCGTATGCCTATACATCAAAAATACTTATTTTTACTCATCCTAATCATGAGCTTATTACTCACATCTTGTAGTATTCATACACCATTATTACCAGCACAAAGTAACCTTAATCTAAAATGGCACAATCACAAGCAGTTAGTTGCGAAAATTAATAGTTATAAACTTAGCGGTGCTTTTGCCTATATTTCAAATACCCAAAAAGTTTATGCTCGCTTTTATTGGGAACAAATTCACACTGATCATTATAGAATTTTGTTACTGAATCTAATTGGTCAAAAACAAATAGACTTATATGTACGACCAGGAGTAGTGCAAATTATTGATAATCATAACCAAATATATGTCAGCGACGATGCCTTGATAAAAAAACTTTTAGGCATCGATATTCCACTGAAGAATTTATGTCAGTGGATGCTGGGTCTTCCCGGTAACACAACTAATTTCACACTAGATCAACGAGGCTACCTACATAAAATTTATTCTAGTCATAATGGCCAGTATTGGACAGTGACTTATAAGTGTTATCATTATGACACAGTACCTGCTTTACCCGCCAACTTAGAAATACAGCAAGGCGAAAATAGCATCAAATTTAAAATAGACAATTGGAGTCTGTCATGATACGTCAGTGGCCAGCGCCGGCTAAACTTAATTTATTTTTATATATTACCGGTCGCCGTCCTGATGGTTACCATCTTTTACAAACACTTTTTCAATTTCTAGATTATGGTGATAGTATCACTATCACACCTACTAATAACTACAAGATTAGACTACTTAACCCTATTCCTGGCGTGGTAGAAGAGAATAATTTAATTCTTCGTGCTGCCCAACTATTACAAAGCCATTGTTTTAAAATGGGAAAAAGCATATTAGGTGCAGATATTAGTCTAAAAAAACGCCTACCGATAGGCAGTGGTCTCGGCGGTGGTTCGTCAGATGCTGCGACGGTATTGATAGCACTTAATGCTCAATGGCAATGCCGACTCGATATTCAGACGTTAGCTCACTTAGGGCTAATGCTAGGTGCCGATGTCCCGGTATTTGTTTACGGTCAAGCGGCCATAGCTGAAGGTATAGGTGATACTTTTACACCGGTGCTCCCAGCTGAAAAATGGTATTTAGTTGCTATTCCGCAAATCCAAATTGCTACTTCGATTATTTTTAATCATCCTAATTTACAAAGAAATACACCTAAACGTTCTATTAGGCAATTATTAGAAGCACCTTTTTATAATACTTGCGAGCCCATAATCAGAAACCACTTTCCAGTGGTTGAACAACATCTATTATGGCTGTTAAAATACGCGCCGTCACGATTAACTGGTACAGGCGCTTGTGTATTTGCAGAATTTGATACCGAATCTGCTGCGCGCCGGATATTTTTACTTGCACCAAAATGGATGCATGGTTTTGTCGCTCGAGGTATGAACATTTCGCCATTACACCACATGTTATTGCAGGAGTATCATGAGTAAATAAGCTTAAAATTAAGCCTAAAATATTGCTGAATTAATTTTACCGAACCCAAAATTGAGGTTATCCTGGTGCCTGATATGAAGCTTTTTGCTGGTAACGCTATCCCAGAACTAGCACAACGTATTGCTAATCGTTTGTATACTAGTCTTGGTGCAGCAGCAGTTAGTCGTTTTAGCGATGGAGAGGTTAGCGTGCAAATTAATGAAAACGTACGCGGTGGTGATTTATTTATCATTCAGTCAACCTGTGCTCCTACCAACGATAACCTAATGGAATTAGTCGTCATGGTTGATGCTCTACGTCGTGCTTCTGCGGGACGTATCACTGCAGTAATACCATACTTTGGTTATGCGAGACAAGATCGTCGTGTTCGCTCCGCACGCGTACCAATTACTGCAAAAGTTGTAGCTGATTTTCTTTCAAGTGTCGGTGTAGATCGAGTTCTAACAGTAGATCTACATGCCGAACAAATTCAAGGCTTCTTCGATGTTCCGGTAGATAATGTTTTTGGTAGTCCGATCCTACTAGAAGATATGCTACAACAAGATCTAAAAAATCCTATTGTGGTATCACCGGATATTGGCGGTGTTGTCCGCGCTCGTGCTATTGCTAAACGACTTAATGATACCGATATGGCAATTATCGATAAACGTCGTCCGCGCGCCAATATTTCACAAGTAATGCATATTATCGGTGAAGTAGCGGATCGTGATTGTGTACTAGTTGATGACATGATTGATACTAGCAGCACACTATGCAAAGCAGCAGAAGCGCTGAAAGAACATGGTGCCAAGCGTGTATTCGCCTATGCTACTCACCCGATTTTATCAGGCAACGCCTATGAAAATATTAAGAACTCGGTAATTGATGAAGTCATTATATGTGATACTATTCCATTAAATACTGCTATTAAAGCGCTGCCCAATGTACGTACTCTTACGTTGTCCGGTATGCTAGCAGAAGCTATTCGTAGAATTAGTAATGAAGAATCAATTTCTGCAATGTTTGAGCATTAATGTTCATACCCAGTAGTTGTAAAAATTACTAATAACTTTAAAACCCAAATAGCTGAATTAAAATAAAAAAGTGACCATCAAACTTATTGTAGGGCTTGCTAATCCAGGGGATAAATATATGACAACTCGCCATAATGTTGGCGCCTGGTATGTCAAGCAGCTAGCTAATGAAAATCGTCAGTATTTAAAAGAAAACCGCAATGTTTTTGGCTATACTGGTCACTTTAATCTTGGTGAAAAATATGTACGATTGCTAGTGCCGACCAAATTTATGAATGATAATGGTAAAGCAGTGGCTGCAATGGCTACATTTTATCACATCGCGCCGGAAGAAATTTTAATTGCACACGACGAGCTCAATATCTCACCTGGTTATGCTCGTCTGAAATATAAAGGTAGTCATGGTGGTCACAATGGATTAAAAGATATTATCCACAGTTTGGGTAATAATCCCAATTTTTACAGACTGCGGATTGGCATTGGTCACCCCGGTGATAAAAACAAAGTAGTAAGCTTTGTTTTAGATACACCATCGGTGACAGAACAGGAGCTAATTCAAAATGCTATCAATGAGTCGGTACGTTGTACTAGCATTCTTATTCAGGAAGATGCTGTCAAAGCGATGCACCAGCTACATACCCACCTATCTATATCGTGAATAAAGAAAATCAATCAAGTCAATTACCAAAATAATCTAAGGAATATTATGGGTTTAAAATGCGGCATTGTTGGATTGCCTAACGTAGGAAAATCAACGCTGTTTAATGCACTAACTAAAGCGCATATTGCAGCAGAAAATTTTTTATTCTGTACTATTGAACCTAATACTGGTGTTTTATCTGTACCAGATTCACGATTAGATCAGCTTGCTGCAATTGTGAAACCACAGCGCGTCATTCCTACAACAATAAAGTTTGTCGATACTGCAGGCTTGGTAAAAGGTGCATCCAAAGGTCAAGGTTTAGGTAATAAGTTTCTAACTAAGATTCGTGAAGTAGAAGTAATTAATCATGTCGTACGTTGTTTTGAACATGAAAACATCATTCATGTGGAGGGGAAAATAGATCCTGCATCAGATATTGATGTCATCAATACCGAATTAGCGTTGTCGGATCTGAACACTTGTGAACGTGCTATTAATAGAGTACAGAAAAACGTTAAAGATCGTGATCAAAATACTAAGCTCGAGTTATCCGCCCTAGAAAAATGCCTAATGCATCTAAGCCATGCAGGCATGTTACGTACATTAAATTTAAGTAATGAAGAGAAAAGTACTATTAGCTATCTAAGTTTACTAACGCTGAAACCAACGATATATATCGCTAATGTGAATGACTATTGTTTTAAGAATAATCATTATTTAGACATAGTCTACACTATTGCTTCTCAAGAAGAATCGATTGTCATTGCCGTATGCGCAACAGCTGAGTCTGATATTGCCGATTTGGAAAAAGAAGAATACGACGCTTTTATAACAGAATTAGATCTAAAAGAACACGGACTAAATCGTGTCATTAGAGCTAGTTATGAGCTACTCAAGTTACAAACGTACTTTACAGCTGGCATAAAAGAAGTACGTGCCTGGACTATCCCAGTAGGCGCTACAGCATTACAGGCTGCGGGTCAGATTCATACTGATTTTCAAAAAGGATTTATCCGTGCTCAAACTATTGCTTTTAATGATTTTGTTAAATTTAACGGTGAAAAAGGTGCCAAAAAAGCAGGTAAAATGCGTTTTGAAGGTAAAGAGTACGTTGTAAAAGATGGCGATGTGATGAATTTCCTGTTTAATATCTAAATTGACGTCTTAATTAAAGATTATATCTAATCGCAAAGTAAACCTCATTAGCCTTATGAGTTAATCACTAAAGTAGTAGCTACTATTACGGTACACATGTAGCGTCTGTAGTCGACATACCAGCAAAAAATCATATTCTACTCTTATGAGTAAATAGACTATAATAAGCAAAACAATCAATATCAGTGAATGGGGAGTGCGATGGGTTTTCTTACTGGTAAGCGTATTCTAGTCACAGGTATCGCTAGCCATCGTTCTATTGCCTACGGTATCACTCAGGCTCTATACCGTGAGGGAGCAGAGCTAGCTTTTACTTATCAACATAATAAGCTCAAATCGCGAGTGGAACATTTTGCAGCAGATTTTAATTCGAGCATCGTGCTACCATGTGATGTCGCGGAAGATGCTAGCATTAAAGCACTTTTTACCGGTTTGGTAAAGTTATGGCCTAACTTTGACGGCTTTATTCATGCCATTGCTTATGCTCCTAGTAATCAACTGAATGGTGACTATGTTAGTACGGTGACTCGCGAAGGCTTTGCTATATCGCATGATATCAGCGCTTATAGTTTTGTTGCTATCACAAAAGCATGCCGATCCATGCTGAATCCTAACTCTGCCCTTGTTACCCTTACCTATCTTGGAGCAGAACGTGCTATTCCTAACTATAATGTGATGGGTTTAGCAAAAGCATCTTTGGAGGCTAACACCCGCTATATGGCCAATGCTATGGGACCTCAGGGTGTACGCGTTAATGCTATTTCTGCTGGTCCCATTCGAACACTAGCGGCTTCCGGCATACGAAACTTTAAAAAAATGCTGAGCTATTATGAATCGGTTACGCCTATTCGTCGCTTAGTAACTATTAAAGATATTGGTAACACCGCGGCATTTTTGTGCTCTGATTTATCAGCTGGTATTACCGGTGAAGTTGTGCATGTAGATGGCGGTTTTCATATCGCTGTTATGAACGAACTAGAATAGTATTAATACACCAGACGAGAAGAGTTGATATATTTTATACGAGAAATCTTTCTAGGCTGCTTGCAGCAGCAAAACTAATAGCGTAAAACTATCAACTAAGCTAATTACAAGTATTAAAAGATTATGTTTCAAAATAACTCTCTACTGATACAGCTGAAACAACAACTGCACTCTAAAACACCACGCACGGAAGGTGTAGTAAAAAGTACTGATAAAGGGTTTGGCTTCCTCGAAGTTGACTCGCAAAATAGCTATTTCATTCCTCCCCCTTTTATGAAAAAAGTAATGCATGGTGATAAAATTAGTGCGGTATTACATACAGAAAAAGATCGTAAAATCGCTGAACCAGAGGCTTTAATTGAGCCTTTCTTATCTCGCTTTGTAGGTCAGATACAAATCAAAGACGATAGAGTAACTATTTTACCAGAGAATCGGCTGATTAAAGAATTGATACCGGCAGGTCCGCGACACAACGTGAGTAATAGACTCTCTACTGGAGATTGGGTAGTAGCGGAAATGTGCCGCCATCCTCTAGAAGGTCATCGCTACTTTTACGCTCAAATAATAGAACTAGTGACGACCAGCGGTAATTATTTTGCTCCATGGTGGGTAACCTTAGCTAAGCATAATTTAGAACGAGAAGCGCCAGCTATGCCTAAAGGTCTAATACCACAAGACGATGGTCTGATACGAGAAGATCTAACAGCGCTAAATTTTATCACAATTGATAATGCTAGTACTGAAGATATAGATGATGCATTACATGTAGCTTACGGACCAAATGAAACATTAGTCATTACGATTGCTATAGCAGATCCGACGGCATGGATTATTGCTGGAAGTAAGTTAGATACTATTGCTCGTCATAGAGCCTTCACCAACTATCTTCCTGGCTTTAACATTCCAATGTTACCGCGGATGTTATCAGATAATCTATGTTCTTTACGCGCTTATGAAAAGCGACCAGCTCTTGTCTGCCAAGTGACAATGCAATATGATGGTACTCTGGAAGAAGATATACGTTTTTTCACAGCCTGGGTCGAATCTAAAGCTAAGTTAAGCTATGATGATGTATCCGACTGGCTAGAAAACAGCGGTGTGTGGCAACCTGATAACAATACTATCGCTGAGCAGATACGCCTTTTACATAGAGTTTGCCAAGCTCGTAGCTCCTGGCGCGAGCAACATGCGTTAGTATTTAAGGATAAACCAGATTATCGTTTTATTCTGGATGAAAAAGGGAAAGTCAATAATATTATTGCCGAACCGCGCCGTATTGCGAAACGAATGATTGAAGAGGCAATGATAGCGGCTAATATCTGCGCGGCACGTGTATTACGTGATGGTCTGGGCTTTGGTCTATATAACACCCATAATGGCTTTGACGTAGCTATGGTAGATCAGGCAGTAGCTATTTTAAGAAACCATAATATTCCAGCCGATGCTAATAAATTGCTGACGATGAAAGGATTCTGCGCTTTACGTCGTCAGTTAAATGCCATGCCAACCTCATATCTGGATAGCCGCATTCGTCGTTTCCAGACGTTTGCAGAGTTAAAAACAGAGCCTGGTCCCCACTTTGGTCTCGGACTAGATGTTTATGCAACTTGGACTTCCCCTATTCGTAAATATAGCGATATGATGAACCATCGTTTACTAAAGGCGCTTATTGGTGCAAGGAAAGCAGAGCGACCTAAAAAAGAGATTACTTTGCGTATATCTGAACGTCGTAGGCAAAACCGTATTGCGGAACGAGACGTAGAGGATTGGCTATATGCTCGCTTTCTTCAAAAAACCGCAGGTACCGAGATTTGTTATAGTGCTGAAATTATCGATATTTGTCGTAGTGGTATGCGGGTACGATTAGTAGATAATGGTGCTATTGCTTTCATCCCTGCCCTCTTTATCCATAGTATACGTGATGAGTTAGTTTGTAACCAGGATACCGGCATAGTACAAGTAAAAGGTAAAGAATGTTACCGCCAGGGAGATACAATAGAGGTAACTATTGTAGAAGTACGTATGGAAAATCGTTCTATTATTGCTAAAATTATTTCAGCATAATCAAAATTATAATTATGTATTATTAGTGAATAACCTACTTCATAAACTAGTTTGACTGTTTAAGTGAACGTAGTATTTCCCATAATACTACATGAGGTTCCGCTGCTTGGGTTATGGGACGACCGATAACCATATAGTCGACGCCAGCTTGTTGTGCTTGTTGCGCAGTCATGACTCGACAGTGGTCATGATCAGCCATTTGATTAAATGCTAGACGAATTCCCGGTGTTACTATAGTAAAATTATGACCACATATTGCCTTAATATGTACTGCTTCCTGTGCTGAACAGACTACTCCATCTAGGCCACAATTTTTTGTTAAGATGGCTAGTCTAATAGCAAATTCTGTAGTTGTACCTTGAATACCAAGTATTTGTAAATCATTATCACTGATGCTAGTTAGTACTGTTACTCCAATAAGACGTGGGGCGCCTGGACCAAAGTTAGCCAGGGCATTACGTGCAGCAACCATCATTTTTTCACCCCCACTAGCATGTATATTAACCATCCATACCCCTAAATCTGCGACAGCAGATACTGTTCTGGCAACAGTATTAGGTATATCATGAAATTTTAGGTCAAGAAAAATATCAAAACCACGTTGCTGTAGCTCAATTATCAACGCTGGCCCAAAACGCGTGAACATCTCTTGTCCTATTTTCAACCTACAATGCTGTGGCGAAATTAAATCTGCAAATGCCAGTGCTTGACTTGCATGGGCATAATCTAACGCCACAATTAGTGGAGAGTATGTCGATAGTGGTAAAGCCTGACATGTCATTAATAATTCCTTTTTTTTCAGAGAATCATGTTGCGCTTCACTGGTAATCTACACTAAGAGGTTTAACCTACCTAAGCTTATAATTCATACGAGCTAGGAGTGCTAAGATTTTTCGGTTAATAGGTTAAAATGCATGGAGCATAGCATTAGGAATTACTAATTAAATACATCTAATATTTTTAATGAGCTTACTTAAATTAGTAATGATACTATTAGTTTTAATAGTGCTAAGATTTATATCTAACATCTCATTTTTTCTGTTGTTATCTCCCATATATAAAAACTTTTCATTCCTTAAATACCACGGGAATTGTTGGAGCGATTGTTAGACGTAACATTTACTGTCTGGGCGATCTGTTGTTGTGTAAGCCGTTTTACCTCCCTTTTGGCGTAAACTAACGCTAAACTAGTACGCAACCAGAATAGACCGCAAGTAATCCAACCTATGATAAAGCCAGCGAGAAAGATGAGTGATAATAGTGTCGATGCCCGAAATTCTCTTTTATTGAGCAAGTAGTTAAAAGATAGAATCTGATTATTGTGTGCTCCAAATAAAAGTAAGGTGATAAATATCACCAGCATAAGCAACATAATAAGAATGTATTTCACATTAGTTCCTGCAAGCAAGCAATGTTATGGTTATGAAAAGGTTAATTACTATGTACTACAGTTTTAATATTAAGAACATTTCCTAATGAGCACAGGCAAGCTTAACAGAAAGTATCAGTCTCATCGGCATAAATATATGCTGATTGACTAATTTGTAACCAGTTGACGATAACAATACCCAGTAATAAGATAAATTTATGGCACACTAACATCAGTGGTACCAGAAAGTATATTTGTTTTTTTGGAGAGTATCATGCAGCTTAAACGTGTGGCAGAAGCTAAACTGCCAACACCATGGGGTGATTTTCTAATGATAGGATTTGAGGAGATCGCCACAAAACATGATCATCTAGCGCTGGTCTATGGTGATGTTACTAGTCCAGTACCGGTTCTGGCACGAGTGCACTCCGAATGTTTGACCGGCGATGCTCTTTTCAGCCTGCGCTGTGATTGCGGTTTTCAGTTAGAGGCTGCGCTGAGTTATATTGCGGAAGAGAGACGTGGTCTTCTACTTTATCATCGTCAAGAAGGACGTAATATCGGGCTGCTGAATAAAATTCGTGCCTATGCGCTTCAAGATAAAGGAGCTGATACGGTTAAAGCAAATCATCAGCTAGGTTTTGCTGCTGATGAACGAGATTTCACTCTTTGCGCCGATATGTTCAAAGTGCTAGGAGTAGGTTCAGTTCGCTTGCTAACTAATAATCCTAAGAAAGTTGAGATACTTTCTGAGGCTGGTATAACGATTACTGAACGAGTTCCCCTAATTGTTGGTCGTAATCCGGAAAATGCACGTTATCTCGATACCAAAGCAGCTAAGATGGGGCATTTACTTAATGAGAAATAAAAATAACTGATATGTAATTATATTATAAGGCTAGCAGCTTAATAATCATAGACTATCACTTTACCGGCAAATTGATCTCCTGAAATATTACTTCAATTTCTTCATTAGATCGCCGTGCTACCGCCATATCTACTACTTCACGGGTTAAATGCGGTGCGAAACGTTGAAGAAAATCGTACATGTAGCTACGCAAAAATGTGCTACGACGGAATCCTATTTTAGTAGTACTCTGTGCAAATAAGACATCTGCGCTGATTTTTACTAAATCCTGGTCCGCTTCCGAGCTTACAGCCATATTAGCAATCACACCAATACCAAGACCCATACGCACGTAAGTTTTAATTACATCTGCATCAGTAGCCGTAAAAACAATACGTGGTTTCAGTCCCGCGTGGTTAAAAGCGATATCCAGCTCAGAGCGACCAGTAAAGCCAAAGGTATAAGTAACCAGTGGATAAGATGCTAGTTCTTCAATAGCTATCTTTTTTTTGCTGGCTAAAGGATGATGTGGTAACACCACAATAGCACGGTTCCAGTGATAACAAGGCAACATCACTAAATCATCATACAAATGCAGTGCTTCAGTAGCAATGGCAAAATCAGCTAACCCTTTAGATACAGCTTCTGCAATTTGTGCCGGAGAGCCTTGGTGCATATGTAGTGATACTAGTGGGTAACGCTTGATAAAGCTTTTGATAACTTCTGGTAAAGCATAACGTGCTTGAGTGTGGGTAGTTGCTACATACAATGATCCTTTATCAGGATAGGTATGTTCCCCAGCTACTGCTTTGATAGCATCAACTTTGGAGAGTACTTCGCGTGCAATACGAATAATTTCCTGACCTGCTGGTGTTACCCTAGTTAGATGTTTACCGCTACGGACGAATATTTGTACCCCTAGCTCATCTTCTAACATTCGCACCCGTTTACTAATACCGGGCTGAGAGGTATAAAGACCTTCAGCAGTAGAAGAAACATTGAGGTTATGGTTCACTACTTCTACGATATAACGAAGTTGCTGTAATTTCATCTTGGTATCCTGGCATGTACCTTGAACATGGAGCGCGAAAATCATCAGCCTAGCTGGTGACATAAGATAGCAAACCAGGTTCAGATTTTAGCAAAGCTAAAGGATTCAAAGAGTTTATTATAATTTATAGTATTAAATCATAAAAAAACAAGTAATATCACTCTATGAAAGATTCAATTAAAATAGCCAACCTGTAGAAAGTCAAGGAGAGCTACTAATTAATATAGGTAAGCTAGTTTATTTATTCCTAATAAACTGGAGATAATGATAGAGCTGATAGCTTGAGCTTGCTTTTAGGCTCCGCTCCTAGATATTGGTTTTATCTGCCAATGTCCGTCAATAAAAAAGGCAGTCCAACCGGTTGCCTTACCATCTTTTTCTGATGAAACATATTGTTGTTTGGTTTTACGGCTGAAGCGTACTAAAGTCTTATTGCCCTCTTCATCTTGTGCAGGCGCATCCGCTAAGTAACGCAGTACATTTGGTAGACGATCTTTAAATTTCACTAATTCTTCAACTAGCGGCGCGCGAGTTTCGCGTACTTTTGGGAAAGTATGAGCTGCTAGGAATACTCCGGTCGCACCATGACGTAATACAAAATAAGCATTAGCATGGTTACATATTAGCTCTGGTAATGCTACTGGATCAATCTTTGGTGGTGCTATATCCCCATTACTTAATATATTCCTAGTATTTTTGCATTGATCATTTATACAAGCTACATATTTACCGAAACGGCCTAATTTTAGGTGCATATTTGTACCGCACTTTTCGCACTTCGGACCGTGATAGCTTTTGATATAAAATTTACCTTGTTCGATGTGATAACTATCGCATAAAGGATTACTACCGCATACATGTAATTTACGATACTGATCGATTAGGTAGCTATCCATTATCTGATTACATTTGATGCAATGGGGCCGTACGCGAGAGACATTAGTATCTGTATTATCGCTTTCTAATATCTTCATTGATTCAGATTCAGATATCAGGTTCATTGTTTTTTTACAACGCTCTTTTAGCGGGAGTGCATAACCAGAACAACTAAGAAAAACTCCAGTACTAGCAGTACGAATGCCCATTTTCCTACTACAAATAGGACAAATTATGTTCGTTATGACCATATTATTAGGCTGCATACCACCTTCTGCTGGATCTTTCTCAGCTTTTTCTAGTTGTTTAATCAATTTAACGAAGAAAGTATCAAGTACATTTTTCCACTCTTGCTTATTATTAGCGATTTTATCAAGTGTATTTTCCATATTAGCTGTAAAGTCATAATTCATTAGTTCACAGAAATTTTCTTCTAAACTTTTAGTCACAATTTCTCCCATTTTTTCGGCGTAGAAACGACGATTTTCTATATTGACATAGCCACGATTTTGAATTGAAGATAGAATAGACATGTATGTAGATGGTCGGCCAATACGAAGTTTTTCTAGCTTTTTGACAAGCGAAGCTTCACTGTAGCGTGCAGGTGGTTTCGAAAAATTCTGGCTTGGAATCAATTGTTGTAGAGTTAATATCTGGCCCACTTCTACTAAAGGTAAGATTTTATCTTCATTCTCCTTCCGCAACACAGACACAGGCATAACTTTAGTCCAACCATCGACACGTAGTGTTCGCCCACGAGCACAGAGCTGAAAATCACCCGCTGTTACGGTCAATATTGTAGAGTCATACTGCGCTGGTATCATCTGGCAGGCAACAAATTGCTTCCAGATTAATTGATAAATATTTCGTGCTTGTTCATCCATATTTTTTAGTTGTTGAGCTTGGGTATAAATATCGGACGGACGAATTGCCTCATGTGCTTCCTGCGTCTGACCTTTGCTGACATACTGATTTGGTTTATTAGGGAGATATTCACTACCGAAAACATCTATGATATAACTACGGACCATATTAAGCGCATCCTCACTAACCTGAGTAGAATCAGTACGAATATAGGTAATATATCCAGCTTCATATAGCCGCTGAGCAAGCATCATTGTTCTTTTTACCCCATAGCCTAAATGAGTACTAGCTGCTTGTTGTAGGGTAGATGTTATAAAAGGCGCACCAGGCTTACTACTTGTTATTTTATTTTCTTGCTTACAGATGAGATATCTCGCAATCTCAAGTAAAGGAATAACAGTTTGGATTTGTGTGTAATTAATTGGTTTAAATAGTTTATGATGTTGGTGTGTAACCCGCATTGTCAGTGGTGCTCCATTATGAGTCTGCAAATTAGCATATAGCTCCCAATATTCTTCTGGTAAAAAAGTTTTAATTTCGCGTTCACGCTCTACTATAAGTCTTACAGCAACAGACTGTACCCGACCTGCGGATAAGCCACGAGCTATTCTTTTCCATAATAAAGGAGAAACCATATAGCCCACCATACGATCCATGAAGCGCCGTGCTTGTTGTGCATTAACACGATATAGATTAAGCTCTGTAGGTTTTTTAAACGCTTGGGTAATAGTATTATAAGTAATTTCGTTAAATACTACCCGACTAAATCTTGTTTGATCACCGCCTATAACTTCCCTAATATGCCAGGCGATGGCTTCACCTTCACGGTCAAGGTCTGTAGCAAGATAAATATGTTCAGCTTGTTCCGCGATAGCTTTTAACTCATTAACTATTTTTTCTTTACCTGGTAAAATTTCATAATGAGCTAACCAGTCATTATAGGGATCGATACCCATACGATTTACTAGTGCGCTCTGCTGGTTTTGTTTACCTTGTTTCGGTTTTATTGCGCTATTTTTACTAGTAGAATTATTGATCGGTAAATCGCGAATGTGACCGATACTAGATTTAACCACATAGTCATTACCTAAATATTTATTAATTGTTTTCGCTTTTGCTGGAGATTCAACAATAACAAGAGCTTTGACCATTTTATTTTACTCGTATTATTTATTATATTTTTGGCAGAATTGATTTCTTTATATTACTAGAGCACTCTATTTTTATCTGATTAATTTTTAGTAGAATTGAATTTACTAACCATATGCTAATAGTACTTTCTATTAAAGCGCTTATGCTTTATCTATTGTGACTTATTCAGTATCCGAACAATTACAAGTTTTCTGATTATAGCTACTAACTTAAAAGAATATATTTTTATAGATGAGATCTGGTAGTAGTTAGGTAATTTAAAAGGTATAATTTTTATTAAGCTTGATAAAAATCATCCCTCTTTTATATTCTAGGTTAAATATATAAAAAGTATGATTATATATTTATATATCGATAGATATTATCTTCTAATTTAAGAACAAAAACAGCAATAACCATAACGTATTAGTGAGATGAATTGTTCGTTTGATCTTTTAGGCATAGATGATTATTTGATTTATGGTGTACATACTCACCTATGATATGAAATAAATTTTCAGGTTAGTTGTGAAATTTACACCGCACATGTATGGAGAGTAGTTCTACGATACTTTACGTTCATAATATAAGTATCTAGTATAGATGGTATAACAAGGTATCATGTTATCTCTTATTTTAACTATTGTTCTGCCAAGGAACCCCCCCATGCCAATTATGGCGACTATCCTATATCGTGACATGTTGAACTTTTTCCGTAATAAGTTCGCAGACATTATTTTACTTGCGCTATTAACTGCACTCATTAGTGTATTGCTGGGCTGCTATGCATTAGCTCCAGCTCCTGTAAGTGAACAGATTCTCTCGCTTGGTAACAAAGCTGATATTGAAATGTTATCAGAGATTAGTTTCAAACAAATAATAGAACATATGTCGATAGACCAGCAGATCATTTTGCTTAAAACCTCTGCTGCTGGTACTTTAGCTGGACTCGTTGGTAATGCATTACTAACAGGAGGGCTACTTACTATGATACGTTTTATCTCAAATAAACGATCAATTAGCGTACTGGGGGCTATCGTGTTATCGGTGCGTTTACTACCCCGCCTGCTGCTATTAATTTTTATTACGACGTTACTTGTTCAATTAGGACTACTGCTAGTTGTAGTCCCAGGATTTTTGCTATCCATAGCTTTTAGCCTCTCGCCTGTCATTGCAACGATTGATAATCTCGGGGTTATTAGATCTATGCGCGCTAGTATTGAAATTGCTTTCGCTAATATTCGCTTGATTAGTCCGGCGGTACTATTATCGATGTTCGCGAAAACTATGGTATTACTGTTAGTCACACCATTTATTATATGTCATCCAATTTTTACAGCGATATTGTTAAATTTATTCAGTAATCTCATCTCATCTTTGTTGTTAATATATTTATATCGTCTGTACATGTTACTACGAGTGGTTTAAATTATTGTAAAGTAGTTGATATATGCCATTTAGCATTGTCTACTATGTCAAATATATAAAGATTTTACTAACCATACTTCTATACGTCTATTTTATTTAAAGAGATATAGATTATGTAGTTATACTGCAATAATCAGTATCTTCTCTACTTGTTCGTAACAGAGATGACCCAAAAAAATTGGTATTCGCATTATTAAGACAGATCTCTTGAGATCGATAGATGAGAGTTAATGAACTAAATACATTTCTTTTAATTGTGGGGTCATTTTTCCCGTGCTCTATGTAATTTATACAGAATGCGTTACCGAGTTGTTAGAACAAGGCCTATCTACCTGTTGTAACAAAATAGATATGGCACGCTTACAACTACTACAAAACCAAGGACGACTATTAACCGCCGGCCTGACGCCGGCGGTTGACAGTTGCGATCCTAGTATCGCAGGATTTCATGGTTATACGATAATCGCGGAATTTGATGATTTGGAAACAGCGCAGGCCTGGGTTGAGCATAATGTCGCTACCGGTTGTATCTACGCTACAGTTATAGTTAAACCATATAAAAAAATATTTTAAGATAATTTTAGATAAATAATAATAGCTAATATTTAATTATTCTGATCATTAGTAAATGAAGCTAGTTATTTGATACCACTAGGGTAGTTTAAGCTATTAGTAGAACTGATATTCTATGGGATAGTAAAAACATTTGCTATTGTCTCCCTTATACATGCGTTAACTCAAGCTTATGTTCTGCGAACAGGTTTTTTTCTCTATGATAACGCTTTATACGATTATAAACTGGTTACTAATTTTTAGTTATTGGTTATTAATTGCATGTGTCACTTTGCGAATATTAATGAAACGTCGTGCGGTGCCTTCTGCCATGGCTTGGCTGCTAGTGATTTATATTCTACCGTTGGTAGGAATCATAATTTATTTGCTACTCGGTGAGCTTAATATTGGCAAGCGCCGCTACGAACGCAATAAGGCTGTGTGCCCTTCCATCAATCAGTGGATTGATAATCTAAAATGTTGCCAGCAAATATTTTCGACTGCAAATAGCGAAGTAGCACGTTCACTGTTTCAATTATGTGCACACCGCCAGGGTATCAGTGGTCTGAGAGGTAATAAAATACAATTACTGACTAATACCTATGAGACTATGAAGTCACTTATCCGCGACATTAGTCTGGCACAGCGTAACATCGAAATTGTTTTTTATATCTGGCAGGCAGGAGGAGTAGTCGATAAAGTGGCAGAAGCACTGATGGCTGCTGCACGTAGAGGTGTTTTTTGTCGATTGATGCTCGATTCAGCCGGCTGTGTGCACTTTTTCTGCAGTCCCTACCCTGCCATGATGCGTAATGCAGGGGTTAAAGTTGTTGAAGTCTTGCATGTTAGTATTTTGTGTGTATTCCTGCGTCGGATGGATTTACGTCAGCATCGTAAGATGGTATTGATAGATAATTACATCTCCTATACTGGCAGTATGAATATGGTTGATCCGCGTTACTTCAAACAAAAAGCCGGCGTTGGTCAATGGATAGATATGATGACACGCATGGAAGGACCAATCACTATGGTAATGGGTATAATCTATTCTCGTGATTGGGAAATAGAAACAGGCCAACGCATCCAGCCACCAGCCGAAAATATCATACCATTCGAATACTCTAATTCAAATAATACTGTCCAGGTTATCGCCTCTGGTCCTGGTTTTCCAGAGGGAGTCATTCACCAGGCATTACTCACCGCAATTTATGCAGCACGTGAAGAATTAATTATCACTACACCTTATTTAGTACCTAGCGATGATTTACTACATGCTATTTGTACTGCCGCCCAACGTGGTGTAAAAGTGCAGATTATTATTCCACTTGATAATGATTCCCTGCTAGTTAGATGGGCGAGTAGGTCGTTTTTATCAGAGCTACTAGAAGCTGGCGTACTTATTCATCAGTTCGAAGGCGGGCTATTGCATACGAAAAGCGTGCTGGTAGACAGTCAATTAAGCTTAGTAGGAACAGTTAATCTAGATATGCGTAGCTTATGGTTAAATTTTGAAATTACCTTAGTTATCGATGCTAAAGATTTTGGCAGCGATCTAGCGCGAGTGCAAGAAGATTATATCGCACATTCGCGGCTTATTGACGTGATAGTCTGGTCAAAACGTCCTTACTGGCAACGCATTATCGAGCGACTTTGCTACTTTTTGAGTCCATTATTATGATTGTATCACTATTAAATATGATAATACTTTGCTCAAGTGTAGCGTAAAGTAAGTAGGACAGATAAAAAACAGCGTTAGAAATCTATTCTCATCAACAAATCATGCATTACTAGAAAATCGTTCTACTAAATAACTTAAATCAAATTAATATCAAGAAATTATATCAAAATAATTAAGAGTTCAATACTAGTAATCATTTCTTAAATTATGTGAGTTGAATTTAGCAATATAGCTATAGATATTTAATAGATAAATCTTAGATCTCAAATATCTTACCAGCCATCTATGTTAGTAACAACTATACTATTTGATGTCTGAAATTTCGCGCTATACAATGATATCAAGCATCTATGTTTCTAAATTCATGTGTTGATATAGTGATAACCACTCTTCACAATTTATATAAAATATCTTAGAGTATATATTAGTTGGAAACAAGCAGTATAATACTGTACTTTATTAGTGCTACACTAATAACCATTCCATTGTCTTATTTAAATATTTTTATGTAAAGAACTAATATTTATTATTATTCGTTTTCTGAGTAGTCTAAATAATATTTTTAATTAATGACAATTCGGGTATTGCAGAAAGGATACTAGCGCTTTATTATTCATAATACTGATACGCACTATTTGTAATATTAGAGATTAAGTTAATGAACGAAGCACTTAAGATTCTTAATAACATTCGTACTTTGCGCGCACAAGCCAGAGAATGCACTCTAGAAACTCTAGAAGAAATGCTGGAGAAACTTGAGGTCGTAGTCAATGAACGACGTGAGGAAGACAACCAAGTTCAGGCTGAAATAGAAGAACGCACTCGAAAACTACAACAATACCGTGAAATGTTGATTGCAGATGGCATTGATCCTAATGAATTATTACATACTATTAATATTTATAAAACCACCGGAAAAATTAGACGAGCTACCCGTCCGGCAAAATATCAATATATCGACGAACATGGTCAAATTAAAACTTGGACTGGACAGGGACGTACTCCCGCAGTGATCAAAAAAGCTATTGATCAAAAAGGAAAAGCGCTAGAAGATTTCTTGCTATAAAGCTTTACTAACTATCCTATCAGTTAAAAACTATCTTCATATTAAATATATTCATTTATTAGCAGTAAGTTTATATTTCAAATAAAGCTAGCATTCGTTATTACATCATAGCTAGCTTAATTATGACTTAATTTCTATAAGTACCACGACGAAGTGCTTCAATACGTTTATCCAGTGGTGGGTGAGACATAAAGAACTCACTAAAAGATTGATTACGTCCGTTAATACAAAAAGCTATTATACTACTTGATTCTTGTGGTTCATAACTAGTTTTTAATCGTTGCAGGGCGGCAATCATTTTATCGCATCCTACTAGTTTAGCTGAACCAGCATCTGCATGAAATTCACGGTAACGCGAAAACCATAAAACAATAATACTTGCTAGAACGCCGAATACTAATTCAAGTACCGTCGATATAGTTACATACACGAAATGATTCCCGTTACTATTTTCTTCTTTACTATCAGATCCCATTAAGCCCGCAACTAATTGCGCTATAAAACGAGAAATAAAAATGACAAAAGTATTAACTATTCCATTTATTAAGGTCATAGTAACCATATCTCCATTTGCGATATGGCTGATTTCATGAGCTATCACTGCTTCAGCTTCAGAGCGGTTCATATGCTGCAAAAGGCCGGTACTGACTGCTATTAGTGATGTATTACGACTAGCACCTGTAGCGAAAGCATTGATATCAGGTGCATGATAAATTGCTACCTGCGGTATTGCTATGCCGATATCCTGCGCCTGACAACGTATAATATTTATCAACCAAGTTTCTACTTCATTACGTGGCTGTTTTATGAGTTCACCGCCTACTGAACGTAGTGCCATAAATTTTGACATTAATAGTGAAATGAAGGCTCCACCAAAACCGAACATACTAGCTATAATAATCAACCCAGCGGTACTAGAAGTTTGGATACCGGTAAAGTTTAATACAATGCCAAAAACGACCATGACCGCTAAGTTCGTGAGTAAAAACAGAGCAATACGTATCATAAGAATATAATTTTTTCCTCAAAAAAGTGATGTTTACGAGATCAAGTTAATTTATGACATCTATTGTAACTTTAGTTATAGTATTAATTTAATGTAATTTTTACATAACATGATTTCCAAAATATTGAATAAGTCATGAAATTACTTAGTTTCATCTTAAGTCTTAAGTCTTAATTTCATTTATCAGATGTTCGGTACGTACTATCAAATAAATTCCAGAAGATAGTTGTATACGAACTCCTTCTTTAGTGATTTCTCTTACTGTTGCAATCATAAGAGATTGACCTACTTTGATTTGAATTTCTTGACCTATTGTAAGGGTAGTAATATTACGAATAGGTATCGGTAAAAATATCGCTACTTGATTTATTTTTTGAGCTGTCTGTGTGTACCGTGAATCTTGTGGCTGTGGCATAGAAACTTTTTCTTGCTCATGATTTTTAGCTTTTTGTACAGTACGATACTGTGAAATACGAGCTTTAGCTTCCTCTAATTGCTTGCGTGCATACTCAATATGTTGTGCTTCTAATTCACCACATGGATTACCATTGAGATCTACGCGTTGTACTCCATGCTTTATTCCATATAAGTAACGCCAACTTGACGTGTATAGTCGTAATGCAGAACGTAACTGGGTTTTACTTAGAGTCTTTTGGCTCTGTACCCATTCGACTAGATCTTTAAAGATACCGATCTTGAGTGGTCGCGCCTGACCTACTGAGGTAAAACACAACGGAAAGCGCTCTGAAAGAAAAGCAATTACTTTTTTATGATTGTTTAACTTATATGGATGTTCCATTAATGTTCCTGATAAACACAAAACTTACATTGTTCTTAAAAGTGTTTTATGAAAAAATAATCATCATATTAGTCAATAGTTAATCAAATAGATCAAAAGTAGTTTTTAGCTCAAAACAAGTAGTGCCGATAAGTTATTTACTATATAATAACTATTATTGATTTTTCATCATTTGGTCTATTAAAAATAGTCCATTATAATCAATAGCTATCATTTCAAACTTGTCTAATATAGATTTAAAAATCTTCTCTTCTTTATGCTGTTCAGCAACGTACCACTGTAGAAAGTAGAATGTTGAGTAATCTTGTAGTGTCATAGTAACGTGCACTAGCCGGTTAATTTGATTGGTAATATTTTTTTCATGTTCGTAGGCAAAATTAATTAATTCAGTTAGTGACGAGAAATGGATTGGAGGAGCTTGAATAGCACCTAACAGAGGCATAGTACCAGTATCATTTAAATAGTCAAAGATACGGTATATATGATTTGTTTCTTCTCGCGACTGCTTTTGAAAAAATTGGCTTATACCTTCAAAGCCTTTATTATGACACCAAGCACTCATTTGCAAATAAAGATTAGTAGAGTAACATTCTAAGTTTAGTTGTTCATTAAGCTTCGTTGTCACTTCTGGTTTTAACATTAGTTCAATCCTTATTGAATAAAGTACATTCTGTAGAAAAATGCGATTTTAGTTTCGTTGTGCCCTAATTAAAGTTGATAGTTTAATAATAAAAATTATAGTTTTAAAGTTTTACTTCAGAGAAATGTTCTTCTAACTCATGCCAAGAGCGACTGTCTCTAGTCATTAGCGCGACCGATGTTACTGGTCCCCAACTACCAGCTGGATATGATTTTAGTGCATCAGTATCTGATTTCCAAGCTTCGATAATTGAATCGACCCATTTCCAGGCTTCTTCTATTTCATCTCGGCGAACAAAAAGCGCTTGAATACCTCGCATAGTTTCTAGTAAGAGACGTTCATAAGCGTCGGAAAGATGTGCCTGGTTAAAAGTTTCAGTAAAACTCAGATCTAACTTCGTAATTTGTAAACGATGTTTATGATCTAGTCTAGGTACCTTATTTAAAATCTGAATGTCCATTCCTTCATCTGGCTGCAGACGGATAGTAAGTTTATTTGGCGGAAGTTTTTGATAGGAATCCCGAAACAAGTTAATAGGTGGATTTTTAAAATATACTACTACTTCTGAACATTTCATCGGTAGACGCTTACCAGTACGTAAATAAAACGGAACGCCAGCCCATCGCCAATTATCAATATCCACACGAAGCGAAACAAAAGTTTCAGTACAGCTACTTTGATTTGCCCCTTCTTCTTCTAGATAGCCGGGCACTTTTATACCATTGATAATACCAGATGTATATTGCCCACGTACTGTGGTATCACGCACATTACTATCATTAATAGGACGTAGTGAACGTAAAACTTTTACTTTCTCATCGCGGATACTATCAGTGGTTAAATCAGAAGGAGGTGACATAGCAATCATAGTTAATATTTGTAGCAAATGGCTTTGAATCATGTCACGCATTTGACCTGCTTTATCAAAATATCCCCAACGTCCTTCGATACCTACTTCTTCAGCTACCGTTATCTGTACATGATCAATGGTACGATTATCCCAGTTTGTGGTGAATAAAGAATTAGCAAAACGTAAAGCAAGTAAATTCAGCACTGTTTCCTTGCCAAGATAATGATCGATACGATAAACTTGAGTTTCGTTAAAATACTTTGATACTTGATCATTAATCATACGTGATGATGCTAGACTTGTACCTAATGGTTTTTCCATCACAACACGATTTGGATATTGATTCATGCCAAATTCGCCTAATCCTTGACAAATAGAGCCAAAAGTATGTGGTGGCATAGCTAAATAATTAACAGTAACTCTAGACTGAAGATCTAATTTGTTAGCTAACTCTCTAAAATTTTGAGTATCATTAACATCTAAATTACAAAAATTAAAACGTGCGCTTAAAGTTTTCCATAATTTTTCGTCAATAGGTTCTTTCATGAAATTTTCTAAAGCTTGACGTACAACATGTGTATAAGTCTTCACATCCCACTCTGCGCGACCAACACCAATGATGCGAGTTTCCGGATGAATATAACCTGATTTTTCTAGCTGATACAACGAGGGTAATAACTTACGACGAGCTAAATCTCCTTTGGCGCCAAAAATAACTAGATCACATGCTTGGGCTATGGATGTCACAGTCATTTTGTTTTCCCCGTATAAAAGAGCTTTATCAATTTATTTAATTATACCTCGACTATACTTTAAAAAAACAACAAATTTTATTATGCAAAGTTTTTTAAGAAAGACTCTTGCTAGAAAACAAGTATGTTACTAAATACTAGGTTATAAAATAAATGCAATTATTTATTATCATTCAATGGAGTTATCTATGTTAAGACGGTTAAGAAGAACAAAAATTGTAATTACTCTTGGTCCTTCTACTGATATTGACAATAATCTTGAAAAAATAATTTTAGCGGGTGCTAATGTTGTACGCTTAAATTTTTCACATAGTACTACCAAAGATCATATACGACGTGCGCAACAGGTACGTGAAATTGCAGCTAGTTTAGGATGTCATGTTGCAATTCTTGGTGATTTACAAGGGCCTAAGATTCGTATTTCAACCTTCTGTCATGATAAAATTTTTCTAAATATTGGAGATGAATTTATACTTGATGCTACCCTTGCATGTGGCGCAGGCAACCGTAAACGAGTTGGTATAGATTATAAAAACTTGCCAGATGACGTGTTTCCAGGCGATATATTGCTCTTAGATGATGGTCGGGTACAATTAAAAGTATTAACAGTTCAAGAATTACAAATTTATACTGAAGTAATTATTGGAGGCTTGCTATCAAATAATAAAGGTATTAATAAATTAGGCGGTGGTCTTTCCGCTGAGACTCTCACAAAAAAAGATCAAGCTGATATTATTACTGCTGCCAAGATCGGTGTTGACTACTTAGCGATATCTTTTCCGCGTACTGGTCAAGATATTATCTATGCACGTCAGCTTGCTCGTGATGCAGGTAGTCATGCAAAAATAATTTCCAAAGTAGAACGTGCCGAAGCTGTTGTTTCTGATGAAGCGATGGATGATATTATTTTAGCATCAGATGTTGTTATGGTAGCACGTGGAGATTTAGGTGTTGAGATTGGGGATACAGAACTAGTTGGTATTCAAAAAAAATTAATTAGACGGGCTCGTCAGTTGAACCGGGCTGTAATCACTGCAACCCAAATGATGGAATCAATGATTATCAATCCTTTACCTACTCGTGCAGAAGTTATGGATGTAGCCAACGCAGTACTAGACGGTACCGATGCTGTAATGCTGTCTGCCGAAACTGCGACTGGTCAGTATCCTATAGAAACTGTAACTACTATGGCAAAGATTTGTCTAGGAGCAGAAAAAATACCAAGTATAAATATTTCGAAACATCGAATTGATGTACAGTTTGATAATATCGAAGAAGCTATCGCTATGTCAGCCATGTATGCAGCCAATCATCTGAAAGGAATTACTGCCATTATATCAATGACGGAGTCCGGTCGTACTGCATTAATAATGTCTCGTATCAGCTCAGGTCTACCTATTTTTGCACTATCCCGCCATGAGCATACATTGAATCTGACAGCATTATATCGCGGTGTAACGCCAGTTTATTTTGATAATAATGGTGATAGGGTAGCAACAGCAATTAATGCAATTAGTTTGCTACGCGATCAAGGTTTTTTAGTAGTAGGAGATTTAGTTATTATTACCCAAGGCGATATTATGAATATGGTAGGTACCACGAATACTAGCAGAATTTTACTAGTTGAGTAAAATAGTTGACATGCTGAAAACTGTGGTATAAATCTTTGCTGTTAAATTCACCATTAACATAAGTATATTTAAAAATAAGACTGTTTCTTTTTTTTACTTTTATGATAGCTATTACTATATAACTATAAATAGTAATTGCTTCCTGTCTGTTTGTTAACGGTTTCTGCTAACTACAAACATCAAGGTCGTAGTCTATATTATATATTGCTATTTGAGTGTCGTGACTTTGTATATGTATACTTAGAGTATTAATTTTTTAGTAGTTCAGTAGAGTGACAACTATCACTTCAGTACTAATATCATATTTAAAAACAGAGTAGATAAATTTATCCGCATACTTCTGATTATCTATCTATGTTCGTTGCAGTACACAGATACAGTTGAAAACTAATATATAAAACACATCATATCTGTGACGTATTAGTCATATATATTTTTTAACAGTTATCATAATTGTTAGGAACAAAAGATGGAAACAGTTAAAAAAAATAGCTTAGAAGAAATTAATAGTACTATTCCAGTACCTACTGGTAAAGCAAGATTTATTAAAAAACTATTTGCTTTCTCCGGCCCAGGAGCATTAGTTGCGGTAGGTTATATGGATCCAGGTAACTGGATTACTTCTATCCAAGGTGGTGCCCAGTATGGTTATTTATTATTATCAGTAATTTTGATTTCTAGCTTGATAGCGATGCTATTACAAGTGATGTGTGCAAAACTAGGCATTGTCACTGGTATGGATTTAGCACAGGCAACAAAAGCATTAGTTGGACAACGTACCGCAATTATTCTATGGCTTACTACCGAATTAGCAATTATTGCTACAGAAATGGCAGAGATTATCGGAAGTGCCATCGCTCTAAACTTATTATTTAATATACCATTATTATTAGGTGTTGTTATTACTGTCGTAGATGTACTTCTGTTGCTTATTTTAATCAAATTTAGCATTAGAAAAATAGAAGCAGTAGTATTTTGTCTAATTATAACTATATTTATTATTTTCTCTTATGAAGTAGCCCTTACTCATCCAAATTTATCTTTGATCATACGTTCGTTTATTCCACAGACCGAAATTCTAACGGCTCATGTGTCTGGTGGAGATTCTGCTTTCTTCATCGCATTAGGAATTGTAGGTGCTACAGTTATGCCGCATAATCTTTATTTACATTCTTCTATTGTACAGTCACGGCAATATGCTAGGGAAGATCCTCAAGCACTAGAGGAAGCGATTCGTTACGCGACCATAGATTCAAATATGCAGTTAGGTTTTTCATTCATTATTAATTGTCTGTTATTAATTCTTGGCGCATCTTTGTTTTTTGGAAAGAACCCAGAGGATATTGGTAGATTCGCTCAACTTTATAATGCATTACAAGATCACAATATGGCTGGTGCTATAGCAAGCTCTACATTAGCGACGCTATTTGCAATAGCATTACTTGCTTCTGGACAAAATGCTACTATTACCGGAACCTTGACTAGTCAAATTGTAATGGAAGGTTTTATTAATTTTACCTTACCGCTCTGGCAACGACGGATAATTAATAGGTTAATAGCTATTCTTCCGATTATAACTGGTATTTATTTGTGGGGAGAAAAAGGAGATGTGATAGAAAAACTACTTGTTTATACTCAAATTTTTTTAAGCATAGCACTACCTATTTCGATGCTACCGCTATTATATCTAACATCATCTCGAAAAAGAATGGGCAGCTTTGTTAATTGTAAAACTTTTATAATTATAGGTTGGCTAGCGAATGCTGTTCTGATTGTACTTAATATTCAATTAATCATTAAGACGATGAATATGTTATTTAGTTAATAGATCATAATATGATTATATTTTTAGTACTGCTAATTATATTTAGCGTTTTTGAGTTGTTATTTCATTAACATGCGGAGATGATTAGCTATCATATGAGTCATAAATTCACTTAGTTTGTAACTCTATTTTTTATGATGATTGAAATCATCTGTGATTTTATCGTATGATAGTAAAATACTAAGTAAATTTTATTGGTGATTTTTTATCTAAAATTTCTTAAGACAGCTATATCTATAATTACCAATGAAGATACAATTAATTTAATTAATCTAAATAGTTTTCCTTTTTTAAACTAAAGTGACGATAGGCTTCAGCAGTAACGATACGTCCGCGTGGCGTACGTTGTATAAATCCTTGCTGAATTAAAAATGGCTCTAGCACATCTTCTATTGTCTCTCTTTCTTCACCAATAGCTGCTGCTAGATTATCTAGTCCTACTGGTCCACCAACAAACTTATTAATAATTGCTAATAATAATTTACGATCCATTATATCAAATCCAGCGGTATCAACATTAAGCATATTTAAAGCATTTATTGCGACATTATTAGTAATATTCCCAGCTGCATGTACTTCTGCAAAATCGCGCACTCGTCGCAGTAGCCGGTTAGCGATACGCGGAGTACCACGAGCGCGTCGAGCTATTTCATGTGAACCACCACTAGTAATATTTAATGATAAGCACGCGGCGCTACGATTGACTATATGTTGTAAGTCTTCAGTATGATAAAAGTCTAGACGTTGCACAATACCAAAACGATCGCGTAATGGTGAAGTTAACGATCCCGCCCTAGTCGTAGCTCCAACTAAAGTGAATTGCGGTAATTTTATTTTTATAGAACGTGCTGCCGGACCCTCCCCGATCATTATATCCAGCTGATAATCTTCCATGGCTGGATATAATATCTCTTCTACTATAGGTGATAAACGATGAATTTCGTCGATAAATAATACGTCATGTGATTCTAGGTTCGTGAGTATTGCTGCTAAATCGCCAGCTTTTTCCAAAACGGGACCAGATGTACTACGGAGGTTTCCCTCCATCTCATTGGCAATAATATTTGCTAACGTCGTTTTACCTAGTCCAGGTGGACCAAAAAGTAATACATGATCTAGTGCATCACCGCGCATTTTTGCAGCATTAATAAAAATATTCATCTGCTCACGTATATTAGCTTGACCAATATAATCAACTAATTTTTTCGGTCTATAGCTATAATCTATGACTTCCTCACTTACTGTAGCCATAGAGATTAAACGATCAGCTTCTATCATATTATCCTCATAGTGTGGTACGCAACGCATCTCGTATTAATGCTTCACAGTTAGCTTCTGCACTCGCTACTTTTTTTATCATCCGACTTGCGTCCTGATGTGTATAACCTAAGGAAATAAGCGCTGCTACTGCTTCGCTTTCAGGATCATGCCGTACTAGTAATTCTTCTCTAAATATTAAAGAAAACGATGTATTCTTAAACTTGTCTTTCATTTCGACAACAAGACGTTCTGCAATTTTTTTCCCAACGCCTGGTAATTTCATTAAGGTATTAATTTCTTTATGTTTAACAGCGTGGAACAATTGTTTTTCTGACAGATTAGCTAGAATAGTTAGCGCTAGTTTCGGCCCGATCCCATTGACTTTAATAAGCTCACGAAAGAGCACCATCTCTTGTTTAGTAAGAAAACCAAATAACAATTGGGTATCTTCGCGTACGATAAAATGGGTATATAGAACAGTTTCCTGACCAGTTTCCGGTAGCACATCAAAATAAGTTATTGGTATATAAATTTCATAACTGATTCCGTAGATTTCTAATAAAACTATCGGTGGTTCTTTTTCTATAAGAATTCCTTTGAGACGTCCAATCACCTTGAACTTCCTTTTTAACGTAATCTACCGCGGGTTAGTTTTAGGCTATGATCGCCCATACGAGTAGTATTTTGACTTATATAACAATGAGTCATAGCGATTGCTAATGCATCTGCCGCATCCACTTGCGGATTAGTAGATAAATTTAATAAGATACGGACCATATGCTGTACCTGTATTTTTTCCGCTGAACCAATCCCAACTAATGTTTGTTTTACTTGTCGTGCAGCATATTCAAATACAGGGATATTATTATTCATTGCTGCTACTATAGCGACACTACGTGCTTGACTAAGCTTCAGCGCAGAATCTGCGTTTTTCGCCATAAAAAGCTGTTCAATAGCTAAAACTATTGGCTTATATTGAGTAATGACTTCGTTTACACCGACATAAATCAGTTTTAATCTATTGGGTAAATCATTGACTTTTGTTCGAATACAGCCGCTAGCTAAATAACTGAGGAGTGTTCCTTGCTGACATACAACACCATAACCAGTAATACGAGAACCTGGATCAATACCGAGAATGATTGTCATAATTTAGCCATGATTTAATTTGTAACAATTGTTTAATTGATTGTGCTATAATTATGTCTTAAACAATAGTTTTACTATTACTGTATGTCAAATTTTGACATTGTGATAAACCTCTTGTACGTCCTCGGACTCTTCTAACATATCAATAAGACGCTGCAATTCCATTATCATCTCTTCGTTGATATGAATAATAATTGATGGAATAAATGCTATTTTTGTCGATATAGTTGTTAGACCTGCTTTTTTAAGGGTATTTGTTATTTTACCTAATAACTCTAATGTCGTATAAACATCAATCGTACCATAAGTATTAATTACTACATCATCAGCAGATGCTTCTAAAGCTAGATCTATAAAAATATTTTCGTTTAAACCTGGAGCAAACGATATCACTCCTTTTTTATTAAATAAATAAGCAACAGATCCTGCAGAGCCTAAGTGACCACCTACTTTTGTAAAAGCATGACGTACTGTAGACACAGTACGTCTACGATTACTACTAAGGCATTCTACGATTACAGCTGTTCCTCCTGGACCATATCCTTCATAACAGATAGTTTCCATTTCCTGACTATCAACATCACCAATACCGCGGGCTATAGCACGATTTAAAGTGTCACGTGTCATATTATTCGCGAGTGCTTTATCTACTGCAGCGCGTAACCGCGGATTAAAATCTATATTTTCGCCTCCTAACCTAGCAGCTGTTACTAATTCACGGATAATTTTTGTAAAAATTTTACCTCTTTTAGCATTTTGAGTAGCTTTGCGATGTTTAGTATTTGCCCACTTACTATGACCTGCCATATTTATCCTGAATAAAATTATTATATATAATATATAGTGTCAGTTTTTTCCCAGTAAGCCTATTTTATAGGGGAGAAAAATAAGAAATGTTATTACTGTTTTTAGATAGTTATGTCACATAATTATTAATAATATATACTAACTTTATCTAAATTATGATCTATGATAGATCATAATTGTTGTTTCCTTTTAATCTCAAGAGATAATTCTGCTAGTATAGTCGCTTTACTAAAGCTTGGTGCGTCTATCATCATGTCTGTAGCTGTTGTCGTTTTCGGAAAGGCTATAACGTCACGGATATTATTAGTACCAGTTAGTAGCATAACAAGGCGATCAAGACCGAAAGCAAAACCAGCATGGGGAGGTGTTCCATATTTCAGTGCATCAAGTAGAAAACCAAATTTTTCACGTTGCTCGTTGGGAGTCATACCTAAAATACTAAAAATAGTCTGTTGTATTTCATGATTGTGAATTCGTACCGAACCACTACCAACTTCATATCCATTAATTACCATATCATAGGCATTAGCGATCATAGTTAATGGAGAGTGAGCTAAAGTTTCCACATCAATATTTTTAGGAGCAGTAAATGGATGATGCACTGCGCATAACTTACCTTCCTTATCGGTCTCAAACATCGGAAAATCTATAATCCATAGTGGAGCCCAATTATTTTGATCATGAATTTTTATATCTTGTCCTAACTTTAGTCGTAAAGCACCCATGGCATTATTAATTACTTTAACACGGTCAGCAGCAAAGAATAAAATATCTCCATCACCAGCTCCGGTACGTACCAAAATAGCTGTAATTACTTCTAGAGTAAGAAATTTTCTGATAGGACTTTGTATTCCTTCTATACCAATTCCGTGCTGATGAACTTTAATCCATATTAAATTTGTTATACCATACGTTTTAACATATTTATCATATTCATCTATTTGCTTACGATTGAGCTTAGCACCTCCTGGTACCCGTAGTGCAGCTACACGGTTTTTGCTATCATTAGCAGCAGAAGCTATCATTTTAAATGATATAGATTTGACTAAATCAGCAATATCAACTATTTCCATAGTATTTCGTAAATCTGGTTTATCAGAACCAAAACGGCGCATAGCTTCAGCATAACTTATTTTCTGGAAAGTACCGAGCTCTACTCCTTCGATTTCGCGCCACAGAGAACAGATTAAACGTTCCATGATTTCACAAACTTGTGATGCTGTCATAAATGAAGTCTCTATATCTATTTGAGTAAATTCAGGTTGTCTATCAGCACGTAAATCTTCATCACGAAAGCATTTAACGATCTGGTAATAGCGATCGAAGCCAGATATCATTAATAATTGTTTAAATAATTGTGGTGATTGCGGTAATGCGTAAAATTTACCTTCATGAACTCGGCTTGGTACTAGATAGTCACGAGCTCCTTCTGGTGTTGCTTTTGTTAATATTGGTGTTTCGATGTCTAAGAAACCTTCATTTTCCATAAAGCAACGGACAAAACTAGTAATGTGTGCACGTATTTTTAGTCGCTGTGCCATTTCCGGACGTCGTAGGTCGAGATAACGAAACTTTAAGCGTTTTTCTTCAGTATTACTTTGGTAAGTATCTAGCGGTAGCGGTTTTGAACGATTGATTATCGTTAAACTAGTAGCTAAAACTTCTACTTCTCCGGTAGCCATATGATAATTAATTTGATTATCCGGACGTATCCGTACTATGCCAATAATTTGTAAACAAAACTCATGGCGTAGTTCTGTAGCTGAGGAAAAAATAATTGAACTAGTAGAATCAAAAACAACTTGCACCCGTCCTTCTCGGTCCCTCATTTCAATAAAAATTAAGCTACCAAGATTTCGATAGCTATAGACCCAACCGCACAATGTTACTTCTTGCCCAACATATAATTTATTAAGCTGTCCGCAATATATAGTACGCATAAATAATATCCTTCCTGAGTATTTAGCTATCAGAGCAAATAGTTAATTAACTTTTATTCAATTGTTAATCACTCTATATTAGAATTATGATTCTAATGTTTCGTTAGCAAAAGCTAACCTGTTATTAACTATTATTTGCACTGTCATAGCATACTAATTTATTATTTATATATTTTACCATTAGTTATCAAATCATGACTCTTAATTAGTATAATACTCTATTGTGTGGTACATGATCATAATGGTTTAACATT
Source organism: Candidatus Palibaumannia cicadellinicola (assembly GCF_000754265.1). NCBI lineage: Bacteria > Pseudomonadati > Pseudomonadota > Gammaproteobacteria > Candidatus Palibaumannia > Candidatus Palibaumannia cicadellinicola. The sequence continues at coordinate 386,862 of NZ_CP008985.1, forward strand.
AATATTATTACCTCACATCACAGTGATTTGAATATTAATATATAGTAAGCAAGATGCGTATCAATATTACGATAAAACTGTTCACGAATTAATACTAAATAGCGCTATTATGATAAATAAAAACTAGTAGTTTTTCATATTACATCAGGTGAATGCAAAATTCATTTAAACATATTTGTTTTATTACAGCTTAAAATAATCATTAATTTCTGGAATGAGTACATTTTTTTTGTTCTGCAAAAACTGTAATACTCTTTTTGGAGAAGTATTTAATACTCGCTCATCTGGAAATGCTTCTTCTTGTAAAATTCTTTTACAATGATCAAAATTACCTAATGACCAGGAAATATGAGAATCAGATCCAAGAGATAACCAACCGTTAGCATCACGAGTAGCCGCTACTATCGCACGACAATAAGGTTCACTACCTAGTCGTGAATGCGTAAAAGAAGAATTATTTAACTCTAGTGCTACTTGATAATGAGCTGCTGCTGTAGCTACAGCAGGAATATTAATGGGATAATGTGGATTGCCAGGATGACTAATGATATGTACTTTACCTTGGGCCATTGTTGCAATCATAGCAGCTGTATGTGTTTTTTGGTCTTGTGGAGGAAAAACTGTCTCATGAAATCCTGCGATAATTAAGTCCATCGTCTCTAATACTATCTGAGTACAATCAATATCCCCAGCAAGATTTTTAATATTGGCTTCAATGCCACGTAATATACCAATACCTTCAATAATTCTTGGCCATACACGCATATTTATAAAATGATATTCATGTGGAGAATCAACCATCTCCGGACCATGATCTGTAATTGCAAGTAATTTAATATTCTTTTTTCGAGCCTCAGCAATATAGTCATGTAGTGTACTATAAGCATGGGTACTAGCAATAGTATGTATATGCAGATCTACGGGATACATGCATTTTCCTTTTGTTAGATAATAATTTAGTAACCATTTTGGTATGATTTATTTTTTGAGTACCAATTTACTAATCAAATTTGGATAGAATCATTACTCTTTGAATGTATTTTCACCAAATTATATTGGGTAATCACAATGAAAAAAAATTACTATACTAAAAGTATAGCATGTGATAAAAAGAACCAATATATTTAATTAAAAACTTTTTGATGAAATATCAAATCAATCAATTCAATAAATATTTATTTAACTACTCCAAATCATACTTGACTATACAAGAAAAATAATACATACTATACTATAATATGCTATAGTATATATGTATATGGTGAGATGTCCGAGAGGCTGAAGGAGCATGCTTGGAAAGCGTGTTTACACTAACGTGTATCGAGGGTTCAAATCCCTCTCTCACCGTTATTTATAATAATATTATTATATTTGATGAATTACATTTCACTTCAAGCTTAATTAACCAATATAAGCTAATCCTTTCATGTATGGTAAAAGTTTTACAGGTACTTCAATCCGTCCATCAGCCAGTTGGTAATTTTCTAGGACTGCAATAAGAGTACGACCCACAGCTAAACCAGAACCATTTAGTGTATGTATTAAATTTAATTTATTATCGTCCTTGCTGCGATAGCGTGCAAGTATACGGCGTGCTTGAAAATCACCCATATTAGAACAAGACGAAACCTCACGGTAATTATTCTGTGCTGGAAACCATACTTCTAGATCATATGTTTTGCAAGACGCGAAACTCATATCACCGGTACATAATAATATTTTACGATAGGGTAGATTTAACAATTGTAGTACTTTCTCAGCATGCCCAGTCATTTCCTCTAAAGCTTGCATTGATTGTTCTGGTTTGATTGCTTGTACCATCTCTACTTTATCAAATTGATGCATACGAATAAGTCCGCGGGTATCACGGCCATAAGAGCCAGCCTCAGAACGAAAACATGGGGTATGTGCTATCATTTTTAGTGGTAAAATATTTTCATCTAAAATTTCACCACGAAGTAGATTGATCAATGGAACTTCAGCGGTTGGTATTAAGGTATAAATACTATTTATTTTTTCTTCTATGAATGGTTGTATATGAAATAAATCTTCTGCATATTTAGGCAAATGACCAGAACCATATAATGAAGTTTGATTTACTAAATATGGCAAATAGTACTCCTGGTAGCCATGTTGTTCAGTATGTAAATCTAACATAAATTGCGATAGAGCACGATGTAAACGAGCAATTTGTCCACGCATGACAACAAAACGTGAACCTGTTAATTTGACTCCAGCCGTGAAATCTATTTCACCAATTCTTTGCCCTAAATCAACATGATCTTGTATTGAGAAATTATATTCACGTGGTTCACCCCAACGCCGTACTTCAAGGTTATCTGTATTATCGTAACCATAGGGTACATCATCGGCAGGAATATTAGGCAGAGAAAGTACATAATTTTGTATTTCACTTTGTAATAAATTAAGCTCTAATTTAATTCTTTTTAACTGTTGATTAAATTGATTTATTTCTTTACATAGCGGAGAAATATCTATTCCTTTAGCTTTAGCATCGCTAATTTTTTTAGATCTATAGTTACGTTCGGCTTGCAGCTTTTCTTTTTGGATCTGTAATTGTTTACGACGAACTTCCTGTTGACCTAATTTATCTACAGCTAAGAGAAATTTTCTGCGAGCAAGTTTTTGAGCGACTTCTTTTAAGTGATAACGTAATAAGTAAAAATCTAACATATTCTTTTATATATATTATTAATTAAGTTTTTATGTAATGTGTAATGATAGGTAATAATAGTATTAATGTACTAAATGGTATCTATCTTTAAGTTAATTTTTTGTCATAAATGTATAATAAATATAATTTAAGATTAGTTAAGGTTACTAACGTTGATCATCTAACATAACACCTGAAGGTAGTTTGAAGTTAAATATAGTAACATCCATAAGACTTTGTTGTTGTTGATAAAATTTATAAGTATGACATAGACCGCTTTGCTCAAGAATAGAAAACGATTGAATTGTTCCATCAATAGTTATTGTGATCGTAATCTTTTTATAATTACTATTATTTGATTTAGGCAAAAGTAAAAAATGATTATTTGTTTGCTTAATATTATACTGTCTCCAATCAGAAGTACGATTACCAGTTATGAGTAAAAATGGTGTGTTATTAGTTATATCTTTTAAAGAATTTGCAATAACTTGTTCAACCAATGGGTTATAAAACCATAATGTTTTTCCATCAGAAATTAAGATACTCTCATCTGGTGAAATTATATGAATTTTAAAACAATTAGGGTATTTTACCCATATTTGTCCTTCACTTTTTTGTACTATAACGTTATTAGCATTCGTAACTATTTGATGAAAGTTAGCAAAAAAACTATTATTTTTAGTTAAACGATTTTGTAGGGTATTAATACTATTAGGATTAGGAAATACTGATGGTATTATCATACTGAAACAAAAGAAGAGTATTGTTCTCATTCGATTAACTTGATACCAATTTTTTTGATAATAGTTAATATAAATATATTTATAATTGTTACTCTTCATTAAAAATAGTTAGATACTCTGTTTTTTTTTGTTGTTTTAAGTAATTTACTACCGCATGTACTTCTTCATCTTGTACGAAAGCGCCATGTACACGTATTGGCAATGAGGAATGAGAAGCTAGATACAGCATATCACCCATACCAAGTAGAGATTCAGCACCAGTTTTATCTAAAATAGTTCGAGAGTCTATTGTACTTGAGACAGTAAAAGCAATACGTGTTGGAATATTAGCTTTAATAAGACCAGTAATAACGTCTACAGACGGACGTTGTGTAGCAAGCACTAAGTGAATACCAGAAGCTCGTGCTTTTTGTGCTAAACGAACAATTAATTCTTCAATTTTTTTTCCAAGCATCATCATTAGGTCAGCTAATTCATCTACTACTATTACAATATATGGCAATGCATCTAATTCAGCAATATAATCATTCTGTTTTCTATCTGTTACTTGTTTAATACGTTTATTATAATTTGTTAAATTACGGACACCAAATGCTGACATTAATTTATAACGTCTTTCCATCTCATTAATACACCAAAGTAATACATGTTTAGCATCATTCATGTTGGTAACTACTTTAGTTAATAAATGAGGAATTCCTTCATAAACTGAAAGTTCTAACATTTTAGGATCAATCATTATAAAACGTACTTTTTGTGGTGTAGCTTTATATAAGATGCTTAAAATCATAGCATTTATTCCGACTGATTTTCCAGAACCTGTAGTACCAGCTATTAATACGTGAGGCATTTGCATAAGATCGACAATAACGGTCTGTCCCCTAATATCTTGCCCAAGTACTAAAGATAATGGTGATTTAACTTTACTAAACTCATCACAGTCGAAAACTTCACGTAGAGAAATGCTATGACGTTGCTTATTTGGAATATCTAAACCTATATAAGGCTTACCTGGAATAATTTCTACTATTTGTACCATATTTGTTGATAACGCACGTGCGATATCGCGTGATAAGCTAGATATCTGTGCTACTTTAACACCAGGTGCTAAATCTAACTCAAAACGGGTAATGACAGGCCCTGGAAATACTCCTACCACCTTAACTTGAATACGATAACCAGCTAAACAGGATTCTACTAACCTTGCTGTTTGCTTAAGATATAATATTTCTACTTTTTTTTCTTCTCGCTTATGAGCTCGTAATAGATCTATTATAGGTAATTCTATAGAAGATTGTGGTAATGGTAGTTCTTGTGAAATCATAATATTAGTATTATTCACACAAGTATTTTTGGATCTCAAATTGATGTCGCATATTTTTATTTGATTGTTATTACCTTTATAGTGATTATCTTTATGATCCAGATCTTTCTTCTCTTTAGAAAAAAAAGTATTTAAATAGTAGGATGCTGTCTTTCTTGCAAATGGTAACAAACGATCTTTGTTTTGCCTTCGTTGTAACGAAGTATGATCATTATTATTAATACCATACTGATTAACATGATGATGAGACGAAAAATAATATAAAATTATATTACTAATTTTTAGTATCAAGAGACCTATGGCATTAATAACAATGAGCCAATACCAGCCCGTTAATAGTGTTAAACTCGTAACCAAAAAACATAATAATAAAAGTGTTGCGCTGATATGATCTAACCAAAGTAATAAAGTATTACTTAATATATTACCAATAATACCACCACAATAAAAATAATCTAGTTCGTTCATTTGAAGAGCAGTAAGACCGCAAGAACTTACTAATAGTATAAAAATACTAATAATTTTAAACGTAATCGCAACCAAATCTATATAGTTACGTTGTATAAATGCTAAATAGCAAGCAAACAAAATAAGAAATGGTATGATATAAGCTAATATACCCCAAAAAAATAATAAAGTATCTGCAAGCCAGGCACCAGTTTTACCACCTATATTATTAATTGTAATATTAGAACTAATTTGCAACCAGCTCGGATCATAAGGATCAAAGCTTACTAATACTGCTATTAAATAATATGCAACTATACACACTATAGTTAAGATTACATCTAGTAATAATCTATATTTTTTATTAAATAAATTTTGTTGGATGCCGGCTTCAATAAATGTACTCTAGTTTTTTTACTAATTAATAGTGATATATTACTCAAACTTATATGACTAATTTTTAGTACGATTGCAATTTTTTAAATGTAACGATATATTGGTTTATGATTGACTTAAAGTCAAATATTTTTGTCTCTTGTATTTGATAAACAAATATTTTTTTTATCAACTCAAATACTTCATATTTGATATGTAGTTAAGATTTCATCTTATGCTTAGCATTTTTAATGCTTAATATTAAATGAAGTATAATATGTTTATAATTAATAATTGAATTGTTTTGTGATTTACCAAAATCAAGAAATATTTTTTTGCTTCTTTGACTTTTTTTTAGTAAAAAGATTATCTATCTTAAATTGTTTTTATGAGAATAAAAATATGTCTGTAGTCAAACATAATCATCTAATTATATTAGGCTCTGGACCTGCTGGTTACACTGCAGCTATATATGCTGCGCGTGCTAACTTACATCCCATCTTGATTACTGGGATAGAAAAAGGTGGTCAACTTGTTACTACTACTGAAATAGAAAATTGGCCGGGAGATCCAAATGAACTAACTGGTTTAATGCTAATGGAACGTATGTATGTTCATGCTATGAAATTTAACACAGAAATTATATCTGATAACATTATCGATGTTAACTTAGAACAACGTCCTTTTTATTTGATAGGCGATCGCCAGAAATATACTTGTGATGCTCTTATTATTGCTACAGGTGCTTCTGCACGTTATCTTGGTCTCTACTCAGAAGATAAATATAAAGGTAAAGGAGTTTCTGTTTGTGCAACCTGTGATGGTTTTTTTTATCGTAACCAAAAAGTTGCAGTGGTAGGTGGTGGTAATACTGCGATAGAAGAAGCACTCTATCTTTCTAAGATAGCAACAGAAGTACATCTTATACATCGTAATGAAACGTTTCGTTCGGAAAAGATTCTGCTCAATAGGCTCATGGAAAAGGTTAATCATGGGAATATAATTTTGCATACTAACCGAATAGTAAATGAAATATTAGGTAACGATATCATCGTTACTGGTGTCAGATTAAAAAATATTATGGATAATACACTAGAAGATTTAGTTGTTGCAGGAATCTTTATTGCTATAGGACATAGTCCAAATACTGCTATTTTTAGTGGTCAACTAGCTTTGCAATTAGGTTATATTCAGGTACAGTCAGGTAGAAACGGTAACGCTACAGCCACCTCTGTGCCAGGTGTATTTGCTGCTGGTGATGTTATAGACCAAAACTATCGTCAAGCAATTACTGCAGCTAGTAGTGGTTGTATGGCAGCTCTAGATGCTGAACGTTATCTTACAAGGCTCATACCATAGAAATAATAATTACAAATTATATTTTTATATTATTTTTTTAATATAATTTAAATAATTTTATTATTGTAATAATAAGGTAGCTTAATTGCTGCTAAGTTAGTTAATATTTTTGGAATTTTTTTCAGCTTGTTTTGATATTATTTTATTGATTTAATTAACAAGAACAAATCTTTTTCTATACTCGAGCACTCAATGACAAAAGAAGAAAATATTGAAATACAAGGTACAGTATTAGACACACTAGCTAACACCATGTTTCGTGTTGAATTAGAAAATGGACATATAGTTACAGCACATATCTCTGGTAAAATGCGTAAAAACTATATTCGTATATTAACAGGTGATAAAGTAACGGTTGAACTTACTCCGTACGATTTAAAAAAAGGACGTATTATATTTCGTAGTCGTTAAACTTTATTAAAATTTAAGTTATAATAATTATACATCAAAAGTATTTGTAATATAGTATAATTATACTATTTAATAATAACTAAAGTAATTTATATATTTTAACTAATTGCATTTAATTAGTTATTAATGCTATTATATATGTAATAATTGCTGTTTATTTTTTAGTTTTCCTATGAGTATTAAACTTAAAAAGATCAACTGTTTTTATGGAACGTATCAAGCGCTATTTGATATTAATATCACCTGCTTATCTGGTGATATAGTAGTGCTACTAGGACCTAGTGGAGCAGGTAAAAGTTCGTTATTACGAGTATTTAATTTATTAGAAATACCTAGTACTGGTCAATTATATATTGCTGGTAATTTTTTTGATTTCAGCCATAAAATTAATATTAATTCTATTCGCTTATTACGTCAAAATGTTGGTATGGTTTTTCAACAATATCACTTATGGCCTCATTTAACAGTGAGGCAAAATTTAACGGAAGCTCCCTGTAGAGTACAAGGCTTAATTCGTGCAACTGCTAATGCTCGTGCAGATAAATTACTTCACAGATTACAGTTAAAAAATTTTGCTAATCGATTTCCGTTACATCTTTCAGGCGGAGAACAACAAAGGGTAGCAATTGCTCGTGCATTAATGATGGAACCACAAGTTTTATTATTCGATGAACCAACTTCTGCTTTAGATCCCGAAATCACTGCACAAATAATTAGTATTATTCATGAATTATCAGAAACTGGTATTACTCAAGTCATTGTCACTCATGAAATTGATGTTGCTAGAAAAATCGCTAGTCATATCATTTATATGGAAAATGGTAAAGTGATAGAACAAGGAGACGCTAGTCATTTGGCTTTACCGCAAACTATAGGATTTACTCGTTATTTATCGCATTAATTAATAATGATAATTAAGATTAGATGATTATAAAATGAAAAAGTTAGTAATAGTATGGTTATTAGCTGCTATATCGAGCTTCTCTGCAATGACTAAAACACTACGTTTTGCAACTGATGCAAACTATGCACCATTTGAATATGTTGGTATAAACAATCAAATTCAAGGATTTGATATTGATCTTGCTAACGCATTATGTCAAAAAATGCAAATCAATTGCATTTTTATTAATCAAACTTTTGATAGTCTTATTCCAAGCTTAAGTTATCATCGCTGTGATGCCGTCATCTCGGGAATGGATATTACTGCAACACGTATGAAGCAAGTTTTATTTACAGATTCATATTATCCCAATTCAGCAATCTTCGTTACAACTCATCATAAAAAAAAGTCTATTATGCAAACTAATTTGATTAATCAACGAATCGGAACCCAAAATGGATCAACTCACCAAAAATATTTAATCGATAAACATCCAATGATTAATCTCATCTCGTATGATAGTTATCAGAATGCTATTTTAGATTTAAAAAATGGTCGTTTAGATGGTATCTTTGGTGATACTGCAGTAGTCAATCAATGGCTAAAACAAGATAATAATCTTCTAACTATTGGCCAGAAAGTAACGGATAAAGATTATTTTGGTACTGGTCTTGGTATTGCTATACGAGCAAATAACAATACTTTATTAACAAATTTGAATCAAGCATTAGTTAGTATTAAACAAGATGGTACTTATCAGATGATCTATGAAAAATGGTTTAAAAGTTCCTTTGAATGATAGAATTACACCTTCTCATAAAAGCTACGAGTACAACCTTAAAACTAGCATTATGTGCTTTAGTTATAGGTTTAATATTAGCAATAAGTTTTGCTGTACTAGAAGAGCTACGAATGTGGAAATGGTTAACATTTATTGGAAAAATATTTTTTTCATTATTTTGCGGATTACCAGAAATTTTAATTGTACTTTTTATCTACTTAGTTACATCACAGTCATTAATAATATTAGTTAATAATATTAATGACTATTGTCATACTTATTTAGATTTTTCTCTTCCTATTGATAATTTCAATCTTAATCCATTATTATGCGGTATAATTGCATTAGCGTTAATATATGCTTCTTATGCTTATTACATACTACGAGGAGCTATCAAAGCTATATCAAAAAAGCAATGGGAATCAGGTCAAGCTTTAGGCATGAATAATAGTGTTATTTTATTTCATTTAATATTACCACAAATATGGCGATTAGCATTACCTGGATTAGGTAATCAATGGTTAGTTTTATTAAAAGATACTACACTCGTTTCCCTGATTAGTGTGAATGATCTGATGCTACAAACCAAAAGCATTATTACGATAACTCATAAGCCTTTTACATGGTATGTATTATCTTCTTTAATATATTTAGTTATCACGCTATTTAGCCAAGTTATTTTATTTTTGTTAGAACGTTTCGCAAATCGTTTTGAGAAGGTGATAACCTGATGTTTAGTTATTTACCAACTTTATTATTAGGTTTACCAGTAAGCCTTATATTAATGATAGTTGCAGTTTTAATAGCATTATTATTATCAATACTGTTTACAATAATAATTATGCTTAATATGTATTTTATTTCACAGTTAGTCAAACTATATATAATACTTTTTACTGGTACGCCATTTTTAGTACAACTATTTTTAATTTACTATGGTCCAGGTGAGTTTGCTCTTTTATATACTAATCCTTGGTTATGGTCTTTACTATCACAACCTTGGTTATGTGCTATACTAGCATTAGCACTGAATAGTGCTGCTTATAGTACACAATTATTTGTCAGATCGACACGTACTATACCACCTGGGCTTTGGCAAGCTTGTACAGCACTTGGCATGAGTAAATTACAATCTTTACGTGTATTAATGCCATTTGCTATAAAAAAATCCTTAACTTCATATACGAACGAAATCATATTAGTTTTTAAGAGTACTTCACTAGTTTATACTATTACTATTATGGACATCATGGGTTATAGTCAACTAATTTATGGGAGAACTTATGATTTTCTCGTGTTTTGTACAGCTGGAATCATTTATTTAGCTATAAATAGTATGTTAAGATTTTTAATGTATCAGATTGAACGACGCGCATTACGTTTCGCGCTATGTAATGAAAATTAAAAATCGTTGTCATCACAATTAAGTAATAATTTAAATGTTACTATTATTACTAGTAGTTAGTATGACTACTTACTTAAAAAGAATAGTATTAAATAACATTATACTTATAACAATATAATACTAACTATTAATTAGTTAATAACGTTTTAATTTTTAATTGAATTAAACTAATTTAAATTTTTAAATAAAATACCTGTAAAATGATTTTTGTATAAACAAACTAGCAATATAATTAATTCAAGTGTAGCTATAATTTTTTATTAGAGTTACTTAACATATATATTATACAAATTAATTAGTATGCAATACTGTATTATCTTTTTAATACACACGACTACAAATGAGTCAAAATAAATAGTATTTAAAACTAGCAAAAATAAATAGTATTTATATACTAATTAGTATTCGTATAAGATTTATTTAATTGGAGCGCTGGGATAATGCCAAATCAAAGAATCCGTATTAAGTTAAAAGCGTTTGACCATCGTTTAATTGATCAATCAACTGCAGAAATTGTTGATACAGCAAAACGTACCGGTGCTCAAGTACATGGTCCAATTCCATTGCCAACACGTAAAGAGCACTTTACAATTTTAATTTCTCCACATGTCAATAAAGATGCTAGAGATCAATATGTAATTCGCACTCATAAACGTTTAGTTGATATTGTTGAACCAACTGAAAAAACAGTTGATGCCTTAATGCGTTTAGAACTTGCTGCCGGTGTTGATGTACAGATCAGTTTAGGTTAGTTAGGTCATTAAAATTACTTAAGGAGTCCAAATTAGTGAACGGTTTAATTGGACGCAAAGTAGGTATGACGCGTATTTTTACTCCAGATGGAATTTCTATTCCTATAACGGTTATAGAAATCACAATAAACAAAGTTACTCAAGTTAAATCTATGAACAAAGATGGATATAGTGCTATTCAAGTAACTACTGGAAACAAAAAAATGAATCGGGTTAATAAACCCGAAGCTGGACATTTTACTAAAGCAGGAGTTATAGCAGGTCGTGGTTTATGGGAGTTTCGTATTCTAAAAGATAATAATATAACTGTGGGACAATTAATCACAATAGAAGAGTTGACTCATATTAAAAAAGTTGATGTCACTGGCATTTCTAAAGGAAAAGGATTTGCAGGTACTGTTAAACGTTGGAACTTTCATACTCAAGATGCTAGTCATGGTAACTCATTATCTCACAGAGTGCCAGGTTCCATTGGTCAAAATCAATCTCCAGGAAAAGTATTTAAAGGAAAAAAAATGGCCGGACAAATGGGTAATCAACGAGTAACTGTACAAAATTTAGATGTGATTCGTATTGATTTAAAAAAGAACCTACTACTAGTCAAAGGTGCTATTCCAGGAGCAATTGGTAGTGATCTAATGATAAAACCAGCTATCAAGCTATCACATTAAGGAGATCAAAATGGAATTGGTATTACAAGACACGCAAAATGCGTTGTCTGTTTCCGAAACCATCTTTGGGTATGATTTTAATGAAGCTTTGATACATCAGGTTATTGTTGCATATGCAGCATGTGCACGGTTAGGAAGCCGTGCTCAAAAAAATCGGGCTGAAGTTGTAGGTTCTAATAAAAAACCTTGGCGTCAAAAAGGTACTGGACGTGCACGTTCTGGTACGGTTAAAAGTCCACTTTGGCGTTCTGGTGGTGTAACATTTGCAGCTAAACCACAAGATCATAGTCAAAAAATTAATAAAAAAATGTATCGTGGAGCTTTAAAGAGTATTTTGTCTGAATTAGTACGTCAGAAACGCTTAATTATTGTTGAGCAGTTTTCTATTCAAGCACCTAAAACTCAGTTATTAGCACATAAACTAAAAAATATGGAGTTAGAAAATGTGTTAATTATCACCGATCAATCAGATCAAAATTTATTTTTAGCAGCACGTAATCTCTATAAAGTAGAGATAAATAATGTGAATCATATTAATTTAATGAGTTTAATTGCCTTTGATAAAATCATTCTCACAATAAATTCAGTCAAGAAAATTGAGGAAAGGTTAGCATGATACCTGAAAACCGTGTGCTTCAAGTACTACATGCTCCGCATGTTTCTGAGAAAGCATCTCTCGTCATGGAAAAACATAATACTGTTGTTCTAAAAGTTGCTAAAAAGACGACGAAAGCTGAAATTAAACATGCTATATATAAATTATTTGAAGCAAAAGTCAAAAAAATACGTACTATAGTCGTAAAAGGAAAAATCAAACGTCATGGACGACGTATTGGTTTTCGTAGTAATTGGAAAAAAGCTTACATCACTCTAAAAGATAAACAAGATTTAGATCTAATGAGTAGCGTAAAGTAAGTAGGAAAGAGAAAGAACAATGACTATAATAAAATGTAAACCAACCTCTCCTGCTCGACGCCATGTTGTAAAAATAGTAAATACTGAGCTACATAATAAAAAGCCTTTTATTCCGTTACTAGAAGCGATTAGCAAATCTGGTGGACGTAATAATAATGGTCGTATCACAACACGTCATATTGGTGGTGGACATAAACAACGTTATCGTATAATAGACTTTAAACGTAATAAAGACAGTATTCCAGCAATCATAGAACGTATTGAGTACGATCCAAATCGTTCATCTAATATTGCATTAATTTTATATTCCGATGGTGAACGTCGTTACATTATAGCACCAAAAGGATTAAAAATAGGTGACCAGATTGCGTCTGGTAATAATGCCGCAATCAAAACCGGTAATACTCTACCAATGCGAAATATTCCGCTTGGTTCTACTGTACATAATGTAGAAATGAAAGCAGGAAAAGGTGGGCAGTTAGCTCGTTCTGCAGGTGCTTATATTCAAATTATAGCACGTGATGATAAATATGTTACATTACGTTTACGTTCTGGTGAAATACGTAAAATTAATTCTGAATGTCGTGCTACTTTAGGTGAAGTTGGAAATGCGGAACATATGCTACGTGTTCTAGGTAAAGCTGGTGCTAGTCGTTGGCGTGGTATTCGTCCAACAGTTCGTGGTACGGCTATGAATCCTGTTGATCATCCTCATGGTGGTGGAGAAGGTCGTAATTTCGGTAAACATCCAGTATCCCCATGGGGAATCAAAACTAAAGGTAAGAAAACCCGTCATAATCAGCGAACTAATAAATTTATTATACATCGTCGTAGCTCTTAGCTAATAATTATTAGAGGATTAATTAATGCCACGCTCTCTCAAGAAAGGTCCTTTTATCGATCTGCATTTGCTGCAGAAAGTAGAGAAAGCGGTGAAAACTGGTAACAAAAAACCTATTCGTACTTGGTCCCGTCGTTCAACAATCTTTCCCCAAATGATAGGTTTAACTATCTCGGTTCATAATGGACGACAACATATACCTATTTTTGTTGCTGATGAAATGGTTGGTCATAAACTTGGTGAATTTGCACCAACACGAACTTATCGTGGGCATACAGCCGATAAAAAAGCTAAAAAGCGTTAAGTAACGTAGAGTAGAAGGTATAAAAAAATGGAAACTGTTGCTAAACATTGTCACGCTCGTTCTTCTGCTCAAAAATTACGCTTAGTAGTCGAATTAATTCGTGATAAAAAAGTATCAGAAGCGCTAGAAATTTTAACTTATACTAATAAAAAAGCGGCTTATTTGGTAAAAAAGGTACTAGAATCTGCTATTGCTAACGCTGACCATAACGATGGTGCGGATATTGATCATCTCAAAATTAAAAATATTTTTGTTGATGTTGGACCGAGCATAAAACGTATTATGCCTCGTGCTAAAGGTCGAATAGATCACATTATAAAGCGTACTAGCCATATTACAGTTGTCGTATCTGATCGTTAAAATCTGGAGATTAGTAATGGGTCAGAAAGTGCATCCTTATGGTATGCGTTTGGGGATTATTAAACACTGGAACTCTACTTGGTATGCGAATACTAAAGAATTCGCTCAAAATCTAAATAGCGACTTTAAAGTTCGTCAACTGATTACAAGTAAATTATCAAAAGCTTCTATTTCAAAAATTATTATTGAACGTCCAGCTAAAAGTATTCGTATCACGATTCATACTGCACGTCCGGGTATTGTGATTGGAAAAAAAGGTGAAGACGTTGAGAAGTTACGTCAATCAGTAGCGAAATTAGCTGGAGTTCCAGCACAGATAAATATTTCTGAAATACGTAAACCGGAACTAAATGTAAAACTAGTAGCTGACAATATTGCGTCACAACTAGAACGTAGAGTGATATTTCGTCGTGCTATGAAACGTGCTGTACAAAATGCTATACGTTTGGGTGCTAAAGGAATTAAAGTTGAAGTTAGCGGTCGTTTAGGTGGTGCTGAAATAGCACGTACAGAATGGTACCGTGAAGGTCGTGTACCTTTACATACTTTACGTGCAGATATCGATTACAGTATCTCTGAAGCACATACTACTTATGGTGTTATAGGAGTTAAAGTTTGGATCTTTAAAGGTGAAATTTTAGATGGTATGATGGCAATTGAACAACAAGAATCATCGGTTCAACCAAAAACACCACAACGTAAAGGTCGCAAGTGAGGAACATCGCTAATGTTACAACCAAAGCGAACCAAATTCCGTAAGATGCAAAAAAGCCGTAACCGTGGTTTAGCATTAGGTACGAATGTTCACTTCGGCACTTTCGGTTTAAAAGCTATAGATCGTGGTCGTTTGACTGCTCGTCAAATCGAAGCTGCACGTCGTACCATAACACGTGCAGTTAAACGTCAAGGAAAAGTTTGGATTCGTATTTTTCCAGATAAACCTATTACTGAAAAACCACTAGAAGTACGTATGGGAAAAGGTAAAGGTAATGTTGAAAACTGGGTAGCATTAGTTCAACCAGGAAAAGTATTATACGAACTGGATGGCGTAACAGAAGAGTTAGCTCGCGAAGCATTTAAATTAGCAGCCGCTAAATTACCAATTAAGACTACTTTTGTATATAAGATGATAATATAATGATTACACAAGAGTTACGTGAAAAAAATATCAAAGAATTACATATAGAATTACTTAGTTTACTTCGTGAACAATTTAATCTACGTATGCAAGCAGCAAGTGGTCAGCTTCAACATACTCACTTGTTAAGAACAGTACGTAAAAATATTGCGCGTGTTAAAACATTATTAACTGAGAATACAGGTATGTAATGTGAGTAATAATATTCGTATAAAACAAGGTCGTGTAATCAGCGATAAAATGGATAAATCTAGAGTTGTCGCTATTGAACGTTTTATTAAACATCCGATATACGGTAAGTATATAAAAAGAACAACAAAAATTCATGTACATGATGAACATAATGGTAGTCAAATTGGTGATATTGTAGAAATTCGAGAATGCCGTCCCATTTCTAAAACAAAGTCCTGGATGCTTATCCGTATTATA
The DNA here is from genome assembly GCF_000754265.1 of Candidatus Palibaumannia cicadellinicola. Lineage (NCBI taxonomy): Bacteria > Pseudomonadati > Pseudomonadota > Gammaproteobacteria > Candidatus Palibaumannia > Candidatus Palibaumannia cicadellinicola. Next base: position 402,674 of record NZ_CP008985.1, read on the forward strand.
GAAAAATCTATAATGTCTTAGTTTAACTAAGAGGTATGCTTCAACAAAAATTACAAACGGTTCATTATTTGAGCCGTTTATTTTTTTTGAATCATTATATATATTGATATAAATATAAGTAATTCATTCTATTGGAGTTTCAAAATGATTCAAGAGCAAACTATACTAACAGTAGCCGATAACTCTGGTGCACGTCGTGTAATGTGTATCAAAGTATTAGGTGGTTCTCGTCGTCGTTACGCAGGTATAGGTGATATTATTAAAATTGCTATTAAAGAAGCAATACCACGAGGTAAAGTAAAAAAAGGAGATGTTCTGAAAGCAGTCATAGTACGTACTAAAAAAGGTGTACGTCGTCCTGATGGTTCTGTTTTTCGTTTTGATGGAAATGCTTGTGTACTATTAAATAATACGAATGAACAACCTATTGGTACACGAGTATTTGGACCAATCACACGTGAGTTACGTACGGAAAAATTTATGAAGATTATATCTTTAGCACCAGAAGTACTTTAAGGAGTAAATTATGGCTGTTAAAATCCATAGAGATGATGAAGTAATTGTTTTAACTGGAAAAAATAAAGGACAGCGTGGGAAAGTAAAAAAAGTTTTGGTAACTGGTAAAGCTATTGTTTCAGGAGTCAATATGATCAAAAAACATCAAAAACCTGTATCAGCTATTAATAAGCCAGGATGTATTGTTGAGAAAGAAGCAGTCATTGATCTTTCTAATATTGCTATCTTTAATCATACTATTAATAAAGCAGATCGTGTTTGTTTCAGAACGATCAATGGCAAAAAAGTTCGTGTGTTTAAATCTAACGGCGAAATTATTAATTAGTTTGGGGTAAACAGATGGCTAAATTATATGATTTTTACAAAGAAATAGTTATTATGAATTTAATGAATCATTTTAGTTATAATTCCATTATGCAAGTTCCTAGAATAGAAAAAATTACCCTTAATATGGGTGTTGGTCAAGCAATTACAGATAAAAAAATACTAGAGAATGCGGTAACTAATTTAACGGCTATTTCAGGTCAAAAACCAATAATTACCAAAGCACGTAAGTCTATTGCTAGTTTTAAGATTCGTCAAGGTTATCCTATTGGTTGTAAAGTGACTTTACGTGGTAAACGTATGTGGGAATTTTTTGATAAACTAATTTCTATTGCTGTACCTCGTATTCGTGATTTTCGTGGTTTTTCAGTCAAATCATTTGATGGTCATGGTAACTATTCAATCGGAATATGTGAGCAAATTATATTTCCAGAAATAGATTATGATAACATTAATAATGTTCGTGGCATGGATATAACAATAACAACTACGGCCAAATCTAATAAGGAAGGACATGCTTTATTAGCAGCATTTAACTTTCCATTTCGTAACTAAGCTTATATTATAAAGGTATAGCTCACTGATGGCTAAACAATCTATAAAAGCACGCGAAATTAAACGTGTAATGTTAGCAACTAAATTTTTAGTCAAACGTCTTGAACTAAAAAAAATTATATCAAATGTGAATTCTTCAGCTGAAGAACGTTGGGATGCTATTCTCAAACTACAAAAACTGCCGCGTGATTCTAGCCCATCTCGTCAACGAAATCGCTGTGGACAAACTGGTCGTCCACATGCGTTCTTGCGTAAATTTGGATTAAGCCGTATAAAAGTACGCGAAGCAGCAATGCGTGGAGAAATTCCTGGTTTGAGAAAAGCTAGCTGGTAAGCAATATAAGCACCAACTTAATTATGGAACAAACAAATGAGTATGCAAGATCCCATAGCAGATATGTTAACTCGTATTCGCAATAGTCAAACAGCGCAAAAAACCATAGTACTTATGCCTTCTTCTAAAATTAAAGTAGCAATTGCTCATTTACTGCAAGAAGAAGGATTTATCAAGGATTATCAAGTTGAAAATAAGATTAAGCCAATATTAAAACTGGTACTTAAGTATTTTGAAGGAAAACCTGTGATAGAAAACATTCAGCGTATTAGTCGCCCTAGTTTACGTCTTTATAAAAGAAAAAAGGCTTTACCTAAAGTTATGGGAGGTATGGGTATTGCAATTATTTCTACTTCTAAGGGTCTTATGACTGATGGTGGTGCTCGCCAGGCTGGTCTTGGTGGTGAAATTTTATGCTATGTAGCTTAATTAGGAGACCAGTATGTCTCGTGTTGCTAAATTGCCTATAATAATTCCTACCAACGTAGAAGTAAAATTTAACGGACAGAAAATTGATATTAAAGGTACAAAAGGTGAATTAACTCGTACGATTCATAATGCTGTATCTATTCAACAAGTTGATAATATTCTCATTTTTTTGCCACGTAAAGGCTATAGCTATATAAATGGTTGGGCGCTTGCAGGTACTACCCGCGCTCTCATAAATGGTATGGTTATTGGTGTAACAAAAGGTTTTACTAAAAAACTACAGCTAATAGGTGTAGGTTATCGTGTAGTGATTCAAAATCATATTATTAGTTTATTTTTAGGTTTTTCTCACCATATAGAATATAAACTACCGATAAATATTACTGTAGAATGTCCGAGCCAAACAGAACTAATCTTACATAGTGCGGATAAACAAGCACTTGGTCAAGTAGCAAGTGATTTACATTCTTATCGTAATCCTGATGCTTATAAAGGTAAAGGTGTTCGTTACGCTGAAGAAGTAGTATGTACTAAAGAAGCTAAAAAAAAGTAAGGTCCCTTAATGGATAAAAATAAAAAAATTGCTCGTATTCGTCGTGCAATTAGTACTAGAAGTAAGTTACAACAGTTAAAAACCACTCGCTTAGTCGTACATCGTACGATACGTCATATTTACGCACAAGTTATTACACCACATACTTCAGAAGTTATTATAACTGCTTCGACAGTAGAAAAAAATATAGCACAGGAAGTCATAAATACCGGTAATAAAAATGCAGCAATAGCTGTAGGTCAAAAACTAGCAGAAAGAGCTTTAGAAAAAGGTATTAAGAATGTTTCTTTTGATCGTTCTGGATACCAATATCATGGTAGAGTACAAGCGTTAGCGGATGCTGCCCGCGAAGCGGGACTTAAGTTTTAGGACTATAATATGGTACATATGGAAAAACAAGTTGGTACACTACAAGAAAAACTCATTGCGGTAAACCGAGTATCTAAAACGGTTAAAGGTGGAAGAATTTTTAGTTTTACAGCACTTACAGTTGTTGGTGATTGTAATGGTCGTGTTGGTTTTGGCTATGGTAAGGCACGTGAGGTACCAGCTGCTATTCAAAAAGCTATGGAAAAAGCACGACGTAATATGATAAGTATTGCACTCAAGAGCGGAACACTGCAACATCCAATTCAAAGTGTACATACAGGTTCACGTGTATTCATGCAGCCGGCTTCTGAAGGAACTGGTATTATTGCCGGTGGTGCTATGCGCGCAGTTTTAGAAGTAGCAGGTGTTCGAAATGTATTAGCTAAAACCTATGGTTCGACGAATCCTATTAATGTCGTTCGAGCGACTATAGATGCTCTTCATAATATGAAGTCTCCTGAAATGATAGCTGCTAAACGTGGTAAATCCATTGAAGAGATTCTGAGGTAATACATGGTAAAAACAATTAGAATAACTCAAACTCGCAGTTCTATCGGTTGTTTGCCGAAACATAAGGCAACTCTAATTGGTTTAGGCTTGCGTCGTATTGGTCATACTGTTCAGCGTGAAGATGTACCTGCAATACGAGGCATGATTGCTTTAGTTTCCTATATGGTTAAGGTTGAAAAGTAATAAATGCGATTAAATACTATATCTCCATCTCAAGGTGCAAAACATCAATCTAAGCGTGTTGGTCGCGGTATTGGTTCAGGTTTAGGTAAAACAAGTGGCCGTGGTCATAAAGGTCAAAAATCTCGTTCTGGTTGTAGCATACGTCGCGGATTTGAAGGCGGTCAGATGCCTCTACATCGTCGTCTACCTAAATTTGGTTTTACGTCACGTAAAGCGATGGTAACGGCAGAAATTCGTATTTCAGATATAGCAAAAGTCAAAGGTAATGTTATTGATTTAGAGAGCATAAAAGCTGCTAAAATTATTAGAACTAATGTTAAGTTTGTAAAATTGATACGATCTGGTGAAATTACACGTGCAATTACAGTACATGGCTTACGTGTAAGTAAAGGAGCACGAGCGGCAATTGAAGCAGCTGGCGGTAAAATTAAGGAATGAAATAGCGGATGGTTAAACAACCAGGGTTAGACTTCCAAAGTGCTATAGGTGGACTTAGTGAATTAAGACGCAGAGTTTTTTTTGTTATTGGCGCATTAATAGTTTTTCGTATTGGTTCTTTTATTCCAATTCCAGGTATTGATGCTGCTGCACTTACAAACTTACTTGAACAACAACGAGGTACCCTTGTTGAAATGTTCAATATGTTCTCTGGTGGTGCATTGAATCGAGCGTCTATTTTTGCTTTAGGTATTATGCCGTATATTTCAGCATCAATTATTATTCAGTTACTAACAGTTATTTATCCTGTACTAGCAGATCTAAAAAAAGAAGGAAAGTCTGGTCAACGTAAAATTAGACAATACACTTGCTATGCTACATTATTATTAGGGATATTTCAGTCCATTGGTATTGCTACTAGTTTACCCAATATGTTTGGAATCCATAGCATTATAATCAATCCTAGCTTTTCATTTTATTTAACTGCAATTGTTAGTTTGCTATGTGGTACGATGTTTTTAATGTGGTTAGGTGATCAGATTACTAAAAAAGGTCTTGGTAATGGTATCTCAATTATTATATTTACTGGTATTATAGCAGGCCTACCATCAGCTATAGCACAAACTATAGAACAAGCTAGACAAGGTGATCTACCATTTTTTTTGGTGCTATTAATTGGAGTAATGGTTTTTATCGTGACATTTATCACTGTTTTTGTTGAACGTGGTCAACGTCGTATAGTTGTGAACTATGCTAAACGTCAACAAGGGCGTCGCGTTTATGCAGCTCAAAATACGCATTTACCTATAAAAATTAATATGGCTGGCGTAATACCAGCTATTTTTGCTGCTAGCATTATTCTATTTCCAGCTACAATTGCATCATGGTTTAGTAGTAAACCCGGTTGGGAATGGTTAAATATTTTTTTGATGTATTTACAGCCTAGTCAACCTCTTTATATTTTATTATACGCATTTGCAATTATATTTTTTTGTTTTTTTTATACATCATTAGTTTTTAATCCTCGCGAAACAGCCGATAACCTAAAAAAATCAGGTGCATTTGTTCCAGGTATTCGTCCAGGAGAACAAACAGCAAGATATCTTAATAAAGTTACGAGTCGTCTTACTTTAATTGGTGCTATTTATATGACTGTAGTTTGTTTAATTCCTGAATTTATGCGAGAGGCAATGAATGTTCCTTTTTATTTTGGAGGAACATCTTTATTAATTGTCGTTGTTGTTATCATGGAATTTATGATTCAAATACAAACTCTCATGATGTCAAGTCAATATGAGTCGACATTAAAAAAAGCAAATCTAAAATAAGTTTATTATTAATAATGATTGATTAATAATGTGAATTATAAAAGTTACGGAGAATGAAAATGAAAGTACGTGCTTCCGTTAAACAATTATGTCGTAACTGTAAAATTATTAAGCGTCATGGTGTCATTCGTGTAATTTGTAAAACTGACCCTAAGCATAAACAACGCCAAGGTTAATATCACGTCATATATTGATAAAAATTTTTTATTAACATGATTAGGAGTGCATAGTGGCACGTATAGCAGGCATTAATATTGCTGATAATAAACATACTGTTATTGCATTAACGTCGATCTATGGTATTGGCATCAAGCGATCCATGTCTATTTGCGAAACTACAGGTATTGCTAAAAATGTTAAGCTTAGTGAGTTATCTGAAACACAAATTGACACTCTACGTGATGCCGTTGCCAAATTTGTTGTTGAAGGAGACCTACGGCGTGAAGTCACTTTAAGTATTAAACGTTTAATAGATCTGAGTACTTATCGTGGTTTACGTCATCGTCGTGGTCTTCCTGTACGAGGTCAACGTACTAAAACTAATGCACGTACTCGTAAAGGTCCACGTAAGCCTATAAAAAAATAATATAGGTATAGAGGTAAAGATAGAATGGTTAAAATACTAACTTCTGCACGTAAACGTATTAAAAAACAAGTTTTAGACGGTGTAGCACACATTCATGCGTCTTTTAACAATACTATTGTTACGATCACTGATCGGCAAGGTAATACGTTAAGTTGGGCCACAGCTGGTCACTCTGGGTTTCGTGGTTCTCGTAAATCAACTCCATTTGCTGCACAAGTAGCAGCAGAGCGTTGTGCTGAAGCAGTTAAAGAGTATGGTGTTAAAAATTTGGAAGTAATGGTTAAAGGACCTGGTCCAGGTCGTGAATCTACTGTGCGAGCATTAAATGCAGCTGGTTTTCGTATAACAAATATTACTGATATAACACCGATACCACATAACGGTTGTCGTCCACCGAAAAAACGACGCGTATAATAAACTTACCTATTTGAGATAAATTGAGTAAAATAAATGGCAAGATATTTAGGCCCGAAACTCAAGATTAGTCGTCGTGAAAGCGTAGATCTTTTTCTGAAGTCTGGTGTTCGTCCAATAGATTCTAAATGTAAACATGAGCAACCTCCTGGGCAACATGGAGCACGTAAACTACGTCTATCTGATTATGGCTTACAATTACGTGAAAAACAAAAAGTACGCCGTATCTACGGCGTGCTCGAACGTCAATTCCGTAATTATTACAAAGAAGCAGCACGTATTAAAGGTAATACTGGTGAAAATTTGTTACTTTTGTTGGAAAGTCGTTTAGATAATGTGGTTTACCGCATGGGTTTTGGTGCTACGCGTGCTGAATCACGTCAATTAGTCAGCCATAAAGCCATTATGGTAAATGGGCGTGTTGTGAATATTGCCTCTTATCAAGTCACTCTAAATGATATTGTGAGTATACGTGATCAAGCTCAAAAACAATCCCGTATTCGTGCCTCATTAGAACTGGCTGAGTTACGTGAAAAGCCTATCTGGCTTGAAGTAGATGTTATAAAAATGGAAGGGGTGTTCAAAAGCATTCCAGAACGTACTAATCTGTCTGCGCATATTAATGAACATATGATCGTAGAGCTTTACTCTAAGTAAAGCGTAGTACTAAAGAGAGGACACCATGCAGGGTTCTGTTACAGAATTTTTAAAACCGCGTTTGGTTGATATCGAGCAAGTGAGTTTGACACACGCCAAGGTGACTCTAGAACCGCTAGAGCGTGGATTCGGTCATACTCTCGGTAACGCTCTACGTCGGATTTTACTTTCATCGATGCCAGGGTGTGCAGTTACCGAAGTTGAGATTGATGGTGTTTTACATGAATATAGTACAAAAGAAGGTGTACGAGAAGATATTCTCGAAATATTACTGAATCTAAAAGGACTTGCAGTAAAAGTTCAAAGTAAAGATGATGTTATCTTGACTTTGAGTAAATCTGGTATTGGTCCAGTGACAGCCGCTAGCATTATTCATGATAATGATGTTGAGATTATCAAACCACGGCATATATTATGCCACTTAACTGATGAACACGCATCTATCAATATGCGCATTAAAGTTCAACGTGGACGTGGTTATGTTCCAGCATCTGCTCGAATTCATTCATCACAAGATGAGCATCCAATTGGTCGTTTGCTCGTAGATGCATGCTATAGCCCTGTAGAAAATATTTCTTATAATGTAGAAGCTGCACGAGTTGAGCAACGTACTGACTTAGATAAACTCATTATAGAAATTGAGACTAATGGAACTATTGATCCTGAAGAAGCTATCCGTCGTGCTGCGACCATTCTGGCAGAACAACTAGAAGCTTTTGTTGACTTACGTGATATTAGTCAGCCAGAAATCAAAGAAGATAAACCACAATTTGATCCCGTTCTTTTACGACCAGTTGATGATTTAGAATTAACTGTGCGCTCTGCTAATTGCCTTAAAGCCGAAGCTATTCACTATATTGGTGATCTAGTACAGCGCACTGAAGTTGAGTTACTCAAAACGCCCAATCTTGGTAAAAAATCTCTTACTGAAATTAAGGATGTGTTAGCTTCTCGTGGTTTAGCTTTAGGTATGCGTCTTGATAACTGGCCTCCTACAGGTTTTATTGATGAATAAAAAACGTTGTGAGTTAATAAGTAAATGATATGAGGAGAAAGTAATGCGACATCGTAATAGTGGTCGTAAACTAAACCGTAATCATAGTCATCTTAAAGCTATGTTCCGTAATATGGCTGGATCTTTGATTATTAATGAAGTCATTAAAACTACTGTACCAAAAGCAAAAGAGCTACCGAGTATTATTGAACCACTCATTACACTAGCTAAAATTGATAGTATAGCAAATCGTCGTTTAGCATTTGCTCGCATTAGATCTCCCAAAATAGTAGCAAAACTTTTTAATGAGTTAGGTCCACGTTTTGCAACACGTGCGGGGGGTTATACTCGTATTCTGAAGTGTGGTTTTCGTACTGGTGATAATGCACCAATGGCATATATCGAATTGGTTGATCGGCTTTCAGCTACACTTGATAAGTAATTACATTACCTAGATTTTAGTTTTATAAATTATTATATATAAAAAATGTGGTGCTGATAGGCAGATTTGAACTGCCGACCTCACCCTTACCAAGGGTGTGCTCTACCAAAACTGAGCTATATCAGCCTAGTCTACATAAGCATATTGGGAGCGGGCAGTGGGAATTGAACCCACATCGTTAGCTTGGAAGGCTAAAGTAATAACCATTATACCATGCCCGCCTTTATATTTCTACCCAACTAGAATATCAAAAATTTTTTACTTTGGGTACGCTTTGATATCATTTTGATATCATTTCATATCATACGAAAGTTAAGTGCTGATAATGGTGGGGGAAGGATTCGAACCTTCGAAGTCAGTGACGGCAGATTTACAGTCTGCTCCCTTTGGCCGCTTGGGAACCCCACCTTATATTTGATTTGTGATTTTTTTGGTGCCGACAAAAGGAGTCGAACCTTCAATCTACTGATTACAAATCAGTTGCTCTACCATTTAAGCTATGCCGGCATCAAGTACTAGGCATTCTAGGTTAGAGCTAACTACTCATGCAACAAAAAAATTACTTTCAGTGTATTTTCGTTTATAAATTACTCAATTAATCACAAATCGATTCATTAAAATTAAAAACCAACTGATGTACTTTATGAGTATTAAATTAAAAATAGTAGCATATAGATTAGCACAAAGAGATCAAACTGATCTTATCTTATACTTTTTTGATTTTTTTTATGTTTAGCTTTTTTTCTGCGCACTCAATAGATCGTGCTACAGGTTGGCTAACATTATGATTAAAGCTACACAACAAACATCTAATCTCACTCCTTATTTGCAATTTAGTCGTCAAAAATGGGCAGCATTGCTAAATTCTATTCCGTTAACGTTGACTAAAGAAGAAATTATTAAACTACAAGATATTAATAAAGACCTATCATTAGAGGAAGTACTAGATATTTACTTTCCTTTATCACGTTTACTTAACTTCTATATTAGCTCTAATCTACGACATCAAGCAGTGCTAGAGCCAAGTTGTGGTACTGAAGGCTCGCGTATACCCTATATTATAGGTATAGCTGGTAGTGTTGCAGTAGGAAAAAGTACTACCGCACGTGTGCTGCAGGTATTGTTAAGCCGTTGGCCTGAGCATAGAACAGTAGATATTGTGACTACTGATAACTTTTTACATCCTAATAAAGTACTCAAAGAACGGAATCTGATGAATAAGAAAGGTTTTCCGCAGTCTTATGATCTACGCCGTTTGGTCAATTTTGTCTTAGAGGTCAAATCAGGCGTACAAAGTATCACTATTCCAGTTTATTCGCATTTTATTTATGATATTGTTCCCTATCAAAAGAACATGATTGCTCAACCTGATATTTTACTCCTAGAAGGATTAAACGTATTACAAAATTACAAGGATCATCTACAGGATATTTATCCTTTTTTTCTTTCTGACTTTATCGATTTTTCTATTTATGTTGATGCGCCTCAGGAAATAATACAAAACTGGTATATAAAACGTTTTATGACTTTTCGTAAAGGAGCCGTTTTAGATTCAAGCTCTTATTTTCATCATTACGCTCAGCTTTCTGAGCACGAAGCTATAGCTACTTCTCGGAAGTTATGGATGGAAATCAATGCTCCTAATTTAGAGGAGAATATTTTGCCTACCCGCACGAGGGCTAGTCTTATTCTCAGCAAGAGTATTAATCACGCAGTAAATCAAGTACTTTTACGTAAATTTTTTTTCTTAGAGGATCTCTCTAACATTTATGAATAATTATGGTAATTTGAGTGAATTTTTTATAATGAAAGTTACATATTTTGACTTGACTTTATTTTCTATCAAAGATTAATGCCAATTATAATTATGCGGCATGGTGATGCTATTATTAAAGCAGTTAATGACATAGAAAGATCAATAACTGATAGAGGTCGCGATCAGTCACGTCTAATTGCACGCTATCTAAGTGACAGGGTAATCAACATTGAACTGGTGCTCGTTAGCCCTTATTTGCGTGCTCGACAAACGCTAGATGTTTTACGTGAGCATCTAGTATTACCGTTAGCACAAGAAGAAGTCATGCAGGAGTTGATCCCAAGCGGTAATGCGCAACTAATATGTAGTTATCTTAAAGCACTACACAAAAAAGGGGTTAGTAACGTGCTTGTTATTTCTCATTTGCCGCTTGTGAGTTATTTAGTATCGTATTTATGTCCAACAGAATACCCGTTGATATTAGCAACGTCTGCAGTAGCCTGCATCGAACTTGATACGATCACTAACAGTGGTACCATGAGTTGGCAAATGCAACCAGCATCATAACATGAGATATTAATTCGATAATCACTCATCGTAAGTAAACAAAACTAGCTTTTATGAATATTAGGACATATACAAGAGAAATCTTGAACGAATTGTTAGCAAATGAAGCAGTAGCTGAAATGCATACGATACAAGATATGTGGCGTTGGACCGTCAGTAGATTTAATGCGGCCAAAATTTTTTATGGTCACGGTACTGATAATCCCTGGGACGAGGCTTTACGACTAATATTGCCGAGCTTATTACTACCATTAGATTTTCCTCTGGAGATGTATCGCACGCGCCTAACTTCTCGCGAACGTACTATGATAGCTAAACTAGTTATGCGACGCGTTAATGATCATATCCCGGTACCTTATCTAACGAATAAAGCCTGGTTCTGTGATTTAGAATTTTATGTCGATGAGCGTGTGCTGATTCCACGATCACCTATTAGTGAACTGATCACAGATAATTTTCGTAACTTACTTCCTCAGCCACCATCACATATTCTTGATATGTGTACAGGTAGCGGATGTATTGCCATAGCTAGTGCTTACCTTTATCCAGAGGCAAAAGTTGATGCGGTAGATATTTCTAACGATGTGCTTACTGTAACTAAATATAATATTCAGGAACATGGCTTGAAGCACCATGTTTCTCCTATCTGCTCCGATTTATTTCGTGAATTATCTCCGCTATGTTATGATTTAATCGTTACTAATCCTCCTTATGTAGATGAAGAAAGTATGAATAATCTACCATTGGAGTTTCATGCAGAACCTGTTCTAGGTCTTGCGGCAGGACACGACGGATTGAAACTAATACGTCGTATCCTGGCTTGTGCGCCTGATTATCTAAGCGCAGAAGGCATTCTTATCTGTGAAGTAGGTAATAGTATGATGTCTCTAATAAAGCAGTACCAGGAAATTCCTTTCCGTTGGCTAGAATTACTAAATGGAGGTCAAGGTATTTTCATGTTAAACCGTCAGCAACTCATTGAGTGTAGAGATATCTTCAAACTTTACCGTGATTAAGTGGTATGAATAATGGCCGGAAATAGTATTGGAAATTTATTTCGCGTCACTACTTTCGGTGAATCTCACGGTAGGGCGTTAGGCGGTATTATTGATGGCGTTCCTCCGGGAATGATATTAAGCGAAGATGATTTACAGCACGATCTAGACAGACGAAGGCCTGGTACATCGAGTTATGTCACGCCACGGCGTGAGCCAGATGAAGTACGTATACTATCTGGTGTATTCAAAGGCGTGACTACCGGTACCAGTATAGGCCTGTTAATTCAAAATCAAGATCAACGTTCAGAAGATTATGATGGTCTTAAGAATATTTACCGTCCTGGACATGCTGATTACAGCTACGAGCAAAAATATGGCCTACGAGATTATCGGGGAGGAGGCAGATCATCAGCACGTGAAACTGTGATACGTGTTGTAGCTGGAGCGATCGCTAAAAAATACTTAGGGTATCAGTACGGAGTTAAAGTCCGAGGATTTATAGCGCAAATAGGGCATATCAAATGTGAACTAAAAGATTGGCACCAAGTTGAGCAAAATCATTTTTTCTGTCCTGATATTGATTGTCTTGAAGCACTAGATGCACTAATGCAGAATTTAAAACAATGTGGTGACTCTATTGGTGCCAAAGTTACAATAGTAGCTGAAAATATTCCTGCTGGTTTGGGTGAACCAGTATTTGATCGTCTTGATGCCGATTTAGCCCATGCTTTAATGAGTATAAACGCAGTCAAAGGGGTAGAAATCGGAGATGGTTTTGCGGTCATCAATAAACGAGGGCACGAAAATCGTGATGAAATCACTTCTCAAGGGTTTCAGAGTAACCATGCTGGTGGAATTTTAGGTGGTATTAGTAGTGGTCAGCCAGTGATAGCTCATATTGCACTGAAACCAACTTCTAGCATTATGAAACCTTGTAGTACCATCACTCGCCACGGTGAAGTAGTAGAAATAGTTCTTGACGGCAGGCATGATATCTGTGTTGGCATACGTGCGGTACCTATCGCTGAAGCAATGACTGCAATTGTGCTAATGGATCACTTTTTACGTCAGCGTGCACAGTGCGGAGATTATCTACTAAAAAAATAACCACTGCTTCTATAATTCTATAAACTAAAGTACATGATAAAATCCTAAATATGTTACAAGAGGTATTACATGAAACGTGCTGTGATTACCGGTCTAGGGATATTATCAAGTATTGGTGATAATAAAAAAGAAGTCCTAGCATCTTTGCAACAAGGTCGTTCGGGAATTAGTTTTTCCCAAGAATTGAAAGATTCAGGTATGCGTAGCCATGTCTGGGGCCATGTTAAAACAGATATTACTGGGCTTATTGATCGCAAAATTGCACGCTTTATGAGTGATGCTTCTATTTATGCCTTTTTATCCATGGAGCAGGCCATTGCTGATTCTAAACTCACGCCAGATATGATTTCCAACGATCGTACTGGTCTTATCGTTGGCTCAGGTGGTGGCTCACCACGTAATCAGGTTACTGGTACTAATGCTATGCGTACTCGCGGGCTACGGGGTGTCGGTCCTTATATGGTGACTAAAGCTATGGCATCCGGAGTCTCAGCATGTCTAGCAACACCATTTAAAATTCGAGGTGTAAACTACTCTATTAGTTCTGCATGCTCTACTTCGGCACACTGTATTGGTAATGCATTAGAACTTATTCAGTTAGATAAACAAGATCTAGTGTTTGCTGGAGGGGGTGAAGAACTATGCTGGGAGATGGCTTGCGAGTTTGATGCCATGGGAGCGCTCTCTACCCGTTATAATGCTACGCCGGATAAAGCATCTCGTACCTATGATATTAATCGCGATGGTTTTGTAATTGCAGGGGGAGGAGGTATTGTTGTAGTAGAAGAATTAGAACATGCACTAATGCGAGATGCCCATATTTATGGTGAGCTCATTGGTTATGGTGCTACATCAGATGGTGTTGACATGGTAGTACCATCTGGTGAAGGTGCTATTCGTTGCATGCAAATGGCATTAAAAAATGTTGATACGTTTGTTGATTACCTCAATGTACATGGTACCTCAACCCCAGTAGGCGATGTAAAAGAACTGTGGGCTATTCGTGAAACCTTCGGTAACAAACATCCAGCATTGTCATCTACCAAAGCAATGACCGGACATTCCTTAGGTGCTGCAGGAGTACATGAAGTAATTTTTACTTTACTCATGATGGAACATAATTTTATTGCACCTAGCATTAATATAGATCAGATAGACCCTAAAGCTGAAGGTATGAATGTCATTACTGAAACCATTCAGCGTAAACTGACTACAGTTATGAGCAATAGTTTTGGTTTTGGCGGTACTAACGCTACATTAGTCATGCGTAGATATCAGTAAGTTGTGTTCCAACCAGCAAACGTTTAATGCTTCTATTCAAAATCCAGTCTAGTGTTCGGTTAAAATTCACAAGAGAAGAATCTGGTACCGGAGCATAATGTGAAAATATTGGTTGATGAAAATATACCTTACGCTCAAGCGCTATTCAGCCGCCTAGGCGAAGTACAAATAGTAAATGGACGAGAGATAACAGCATTAAATATTTTAGCGGCCGACGCACTGATAGTGCGTTCGGTTACTCGTGTTGATCAATCCTTATTAGACGGTAGCCTAGTACAATTCGTAGGTACCGCTACTGCTGGAATTGATCATGTTGATAAGGATTGGTTAGAGCAAGTAGGTATTAGATTCTCTTCTGCTCCTGGGTGCAATGCTATTGCAGTTGTAGAGTATGTATTCTCAGCTCTATTATGGTTAGCACAGCGTGATGGTTTCGACCTCCGGGATAAAACAGTCGGCATCATTGGTGTAGGTCATGTGGGTCGCCTATTGCACCAGCGTCTTTATACGTTGGGTGTACGAACATTATTATGTGATCCACCACAAGCTGATGCTGGAGTCATAGATGACTGGCAATCTATGGAAAAGCTAGTTGCTGAAGCAGACGTGCTGACCTTACATACCCCACTGACCTACCATGGACCGCATACTACCTGGCATCTCGTTAACGAAGATTTGCTATCAGCGTTACCTTCAGCTAAACGTATATTAATTAATACTTGCCGGGGTGCAGTAGTAGATAACCTGGCGCTCCTACGGGCTTTAGAAGGTGGTAAGTTACTTAGTATTGTACTCGATGTATGGGATCCAGAGCCAGACTTACTTTTACCACTATTAGCCCGCGTAGATATAGGCACTGCGCATATCGCAGGTTATAGCTTAGAAGGTAAAGTACGTGGTACTCTTCAAATTTTTAATGCCTACAGTACGTTTTTAGGTATTAGTGAACAGCTAAATCTCTCAACTATTTTACCGGCGCCGATAGTAGAACGAGTTCGTTGGCGCGGCGCGATTGATGAAGACGCACTGCGTAGATTAGCGCATTTAGTGTATGATTTGCGGCGTGACGACATGCTTTTACGTCGTACTATTCATTTACCTCGGGGATTTGACCAATTAAGAAAAAGTTATTTTGAACGTCGGGAGTGGTCATCGCTATACGTTGATACTGATAATAGCACTAGTGCAGATAAGCTGATTAAGCTTGGTTTTCATGCCCTTACTAATTAACAATACTACAGATTGTTTTAACCTAATAAATAAAGCAAACTAAAACCAAGGATATGTACTAAAGCTTCTTACTAGACTAGAGACTAAAAATCACGTGACTAATAACGGCAACATAAAGCTAGCATTAGGCATAGCATACGATGGTAGTGCTTATTATGGCTGGCAGCGACAGCCAAAAGTGCCTAGTGTACAGGCTTGCCTAGAACAAGCACTATCGCGAATTGCCAACGAGTCAGTTTCGGTATGCTGTGCCGGTCGTACTGATGCCGGTGTACATGCAACCGGACAAGTGGTTCATTTTGAAACCTATGCACGTCGAACTAACATTGCTTGGACGTTAGGAGTTAACACAAATTTACCGACTAGTATTGCAGTACGCTGGGTCATGCAGGTTCAAAAAGATTTTCATGCACGTTTTAGCGCAACCGCACGTTGTTATCGCTATATTATTTATAACCATCGGCTGCGCCCAGCAATACTTAGCAACGGACTAACTCATTACTGCCAACCACTAGATGCAGGTAAAATGGAGCGTGCAGGCCAATGCTTGCTAGGTGAAAATGATTTCACTTCTTTTCGTGCACTACAATGTCAGTATCGTACTCCTTGGCGTAATTTGCACAAGTTGAGAGTAATACGTAAAGGACCATATATTTTAGTAGATATCACAGCCAATGCGTTTCTTTATCATATGGTTCGTAATATTGTTGGTAGTTTAATAGAAGTAGGATGTGGCCACAAACCTGAAAGTTGGATTGCAGATCTTTTATTTTTGAAAGATCGTTCCTTAGCCGGTGTTACCGCTTGTGCCAAAGGACTTTACTTAGTTGATGTAGACTATCCGTCGCATTTTGCACTACCGTCGTTACCTATAGAACAGGTTTTTCTAACCGAGTAATCAATATATTTAGACCCTATTCTGAGAGAATGATCAATTCTATTAGAGTATAATCAAATCTATAATCGTAGGTTATGGATGACACAATATGACTATTATAATAAAAAAGTACTTACAAGCGGATAAAAACTAGGTTTTTTCAATGAGCTGGATTGAACGTATTATCAATAAAAGCACTATTACTCCTACACGAAAAGTCAATATTCCCGAAGGAATATGGACCAAATGTGATAACTGTAGCCAAGTGTTATATCGTGCGGAATTAGAACGTAATTTAGAGGTGTGTCTTAAGTGTGACCATCATATGCGTATAACAGCGCGGGTACGCCTACATGCTTTTTTAGATAAAAACAGCGAGTATGAACTAGGAAGTGAACTGGAGCCGAAAGATCTCTTGAAATTTAGAGATTCTAAGAAATATAAAGATCGCTTGATAGCAGCACAAAAAGCCACTAATGAAAAAGATGCACTCGTAGTTATGAAAGGGACATTATATAGTATGCCAATTATTGCAGCTTCTTTTGAATTTGCTTTTATTGGTGGCTCTATGTCTTCTGTAGTCGGGACACGTTTTGTACGTGCAGTAGAAGAGGCTTTATTAGATAAATGTCCGTTGGTGTGCTTCTCAGCTAGTGGTGGTGCTCGTATGCAAGAAGCTCTCATGTCGCTAATGCAAATGGCGAAAACTAGTGCTGCGCTAGCTAGGCTACGTGATCGGCGTTTACCTTATATATCGGTGCTCACCGATCCAACTATGGGTGGTGTTTCCGCGAGCTTAGCAATGCTCGGTGATTTAAATATCGCTGAGCCAAAAGCACTAATTGGTTTTGCTGGTCCGCGAGTCATTGAACAGACAGTACGTGAAAAATTACCTAATGGTTTTCAACGTAGTGAATTTTTACTAAAAAAAGGTGCTATTGATATGATTGTGCGTAGACTAGACATGCGCTGGCGTGTCGCTAGCTTGCTTGCTAAATTAACCCACTGTGAGCCACCACAATCAAAATAGAATTGAATTCTACTAGGCAGCAAATGAATAAGCATATAAAAAATATTACGATTCCTCAAGAACAATCGCCACTTGAGGTATGGCTTTATTATCTTGAAAATTTGCACGCAAAGCCTATAGATTTAGGCCTAGATCGGATACACCATGTAGCAAAAAACTTAGACCTATTGCAACCAGCACCGCTGGTAATAACAGTTGGAGGCACTAACGGTAAAGGTACAACCTGCCGGCTATTAGAAGTTATTCTATTATCTTATGGTCTACAAGTAGGTGTTTTTAGTTCACCCCATCTTTTACACTATACTGAACGAGTACGCATCAACGGAAATGAACTAGCAGAAACAACCCACAGTGAAGCCATGGCGGTCGTAGAAATGGGGCGCGATAATACCTCTTTGAGTTATTTTGAATTCAGTACGCTCTCTGCATTACAGCTCTTCCGCCAAGCGATGTTGGATGTCGTGATCCTTGAGGTTGGACTCGGTGGTCGATTAGATGCCACTAATATCGTTGACGCCGATATTGCTGTAATCACTAGTATTGCCCTAGATCATACAAACTGGCTAGGTTTAGATCGCGCCAGCATTGCACGCGAAAAAGCTGGAATCATGCGTTATGGTAAACCAGTAATTGTTGGCGAGTCCGAACGACCGATTACCCTAGATACCGCCGCTGCTAACTGCTGTGCTAAGTTATTTGCCCGTAATAGAGATTGGGGATTTCGGGTAGAAGAATCTTGCTGGCATTGGTGGGAACGAGACAGCGAGTTACAAAGACTGCCGTTACCTGCGATTCCACTAGATAATGCTGCTACAGCACTAGCAGCAGTACACCGTCTACCCTTTTTAGTACGTGAAGATTATATTCGTGAAGGTTTACGCGATGCAATGCTACCTGGACGCTTTCAGATTATCCGCCAGCAACCACTGGTGATTTTAGATGTAGCACATAATCCACATGCAGCAAATTATCTAGCGCGCCAACTAGATGCACTGCTGCATCTGCACCGACCACAGATTAGAAAAATTCGTGCGGTTGTCGGCATGCTAACTCATAAAGATATTCCCGGTACGCTAACTTGTCTACGCGATAAAGTAGCGGTATGGTATTGCGCAACACTAAAAGATCCGTATGCAGCTAGCGCAGAACAACTGGCGACATGGCTTGATAGTGATGCGCAAAAGTTTAAGGATGTCATTAGCGCTTGGCGACAGGTTATGTTAGATGCCGCTCCAGAAGACTGTGTGCTAGTTTTCGGTTCATTTTATACCGTAGCCTCAGTTATGAGAGATCATCAATATGGATAGTCAGTTTAATAAACGTCTAGCTGGGACCATTATCACTGTTGCCTTAGGAATAATTTTTCTACCTAGCCTGCTCAACGGTCATAAAAATAATATTCATGATGAATTTATTGCGATTCCACTTGCCCCCCAACTTAATAAGAATAAGCGAGATATTTCATTTCTAGCTAATCAGCAGTTACTTAATAATCCACAAGAAAAAACTATAGCCAGTTCACAACAAAGTAAATCAATTGCTCGACCTGAGCATAATCTATTTTCTCAGCCTCAAGCCTGGGTAGTACAGCTAGGAGCTTTTCAAAACGCTACTAAGGTGTCGGAAATTGTCGCTCAGCTACGACTGTCTGGATACACAGTATATACGTCACCTTCTACGCCGGTACAAGGAAAAATTACACGCATTTTGGTCGGTCCGGATGCTTCAAAAGAGAAGTTACAACGTTTTATAAAAGAGTTGAATCAGTTAAGTGGTCTTAATGGTCAGTTATATCCCTATATAACTAGGGTCTCTACTAAGCAGCAATAAAGTCGGTAGTCGTATAAATTAAAATGAAATGGATGCGCGCATGAGCTGGATAGATTATGTTATTTTAGGCATTGTAATGTTTTCTGCCATGGTAAGTCTTATTCGTGGTTTGATTCGAGAAGTATTGTCTTTAATTACTTTTGCTTGTGCTTTATTTATATCCTGGAACTATTATAAAACAATCGCTATTTACTTTACTAGATTTGAAGAACAGATTGTTCGGAATGGTATTGCTATTGTCCTACTTTTTATGGCTACTTTAATTATTGGGCAGATAGTCAATAGCATAGTTAGCTCACTGGTAGAGCGAACAGGCCTGTCCGGCACTGACCGTGTGTTAGGTATATGTTTTGGCTTGTTGCGAGGCATACTGATTGTTTCAGCAGTGCTGTTGTTTCTCGACACGTTCACCGATTTTCCTCATAGTCAAGATTGGCAACAGTCCCAGCTGATACCGCAATTCCGCGGTATTATTCAATTATTTTTACGCTCTCTGCAAAAAAATTATAGTTTTTTTTAATTTTGTAGAAGGAATAATTTTCCTATTAATGCTGATGAGGAAATAAAAATATGTGCGGTATTGTTGGGATAGCCGGTGTGATGCCGGTTAACCAGTCTATTTATGACGCATTAACGGTATTACAACACCGTGGACAAGATGCAGCAGGCATCGTCACTACAGATGCATTAAACTGTTTTCGTATGCGTAAAGCTAATGGATTAGTCAAAGATGTTTTTGATATCCGACACATGCAGCGCCTACAGGGTAACATGGGTATTGGTCATGTCCGTTATCCTACCGCAGGTAGTTCCAGCGCTTCCGAGGCACAACCATTTTACGTTAATTCTCCCTTCGGGATCACTCTAGCGCACAACGGTAATTTGACTAATGCTCATGAACTACGTAAAAAACTGTTTGAAAAAGGTAGGCGTCATATTAATACTACCTCAGATTCAGAAATATTGCTTAATCTTTTAGCTACTGAGCTAGATCGTTTTCCTAACTATCCATTAAAAGCAGATCATATCTTTGCCGCAATAACGGCAATACATCGGCAAATACGTGGAGCTTATGCCTGCGTAGGCATGATTATCGGACATGGCTTATTTGCTTTTCGGGATCCTAACGGAATCCGACCCCTAGTAATAGGTAAACGTACCCTATTAGATGGTCGCAATGAATATATCGTAGCCTCTGAAAGCGTAGCGCTAGATACCCTGGGTTTTGAATTACTCCGTGATATTACTTCCGGCGAAGCCGTGTATATTACAGATAAGGGCCAGTTTTTTACTCGACAGTGTGCCGATAATCCACAGCAACATCCGTGTCTATTTGAATATGTCTATTTTGCTCGGCCGGATTCTTTCATCGATAAAATTTCTGTCTATAGTGCTAGGGTTCGCATGGGTAAAATTTTAGGAGAAAAAATTGCCCGCGAGTGGGTTAAGCTAAAAATTGATGTGGTGATTCCTATTCCAGAAACTTCTTGTGATATAGCTCTGGAGATTGCTCGAATTCTTGATAAACCATATCGTCAAGGATTAGTTAAAAATCGCTATGTCGGCCGCACTTTTATTATGCCTGGTCAACAGAGACGTAGAAAATCTGTACGCCGGAAACTCAATGCTAACTGCGCTGAATTCCGCGATAAAAGTGTATTACTAGTAGACGACTCTATTGTGCGTGGTACCACTTCGGAACAAATTATAGAAATGGCGCGCGAAGCCGGCGCTCGTAATGTATATTTAGCATTAGCAGCTCCAGAAATACGCTTCCCTAATGTTTATGGTCTTGATATGCCTAACGTTAACGAATTAATTGCCCATGGACGCGAAATCGATGAAATTAGGCAATTAATTAATGCTGATGCTTTAATTTTCCAAGATTTGTCAGCTTTAGAGCAGGCTGTGCGGGAAGATAACCCACATGTCAAAGAATTTGAATCATCGGTGTTCAATGGTATCTATGTTACTTGTGACGTTGATGAGTCTTATCTCAACTCTCTAAAGTTATTACGTAATGATTCTTATCAAGCATTACACGCTCAAACAGAAGTAGAAAATCTAGAAATATATAATGAAGGTTGATTACCATGTTTTTATAATAAAACCAAAGAGTACCACGTACCGTACCTAGTTTTTTTATATTCTATTACGGTTGGATATTTTCTATGAAAAAACGTTTAATTGTTGGTATCAGTGGCGCTAGTGGCGTAATTTATGGCGTACGTTTATTACAGGTGCTTAGTACCTTACCGAATATTGAAATTCATCTAATTTTTAGTCTAGCAGCGTACCAGATACTAACATTAGAAACAGATCTTACTTTGTCCGAAGTACATGCACTAGCTGACGTAGTACATGACGCAAGTAATATTGCAGCGAGCATTAGTTCTGGTTCTTTTAAAACAGCCGGTATGGTGATTTTACCATGTTCAATCAAAACTCTTTCTGGTATCGTTCATAGTTATAATGACAATTTACTGATCCGTGCCGCAGATGTTGTACTTAAAGAGCGGCGTAAATTAGTACTATGCATACGGGAAACACCATTGCATATAGGTCATCTACGTCTGATGACTAATGCAGCGGAATTAGGAGCAGTGATTATGCCACCAGTACCAGCATTTTACCACCGTCCTAGTAAAATCAGCGATATAATCGATCAAACAGTTAATCGTACGCTAGATCAATTGGATCTAAAGTTATCTTATGATCTCTTTCAACCCTGGCAAGGAGACAGCTAACTAAAAATTACACATACATGATTCCTAACTTTATATCATAGTCCTGAATCTATCGGTTGTGCCCACTGAACAATATTAATTAATGGTTGTGGATAAAGCCCAAAGAACAGTACTAGTAATGAAGATGTCAGCACAATCATCCCACTGCCTGTTAACACCCAGTGAGAAGGAGTATTTCGGCGTATATTTTTAGGAATATCTAAATATAAGTTAACCATAATACGTAAATAGAAAAATAGGCCAATAGCACTGCTAACTATCACGCCGCTGGTTAACCACCATAGCTGGCTATTTACGGTTAAAGCAATCACATAGAACTTACCTATAAAGCCAAGTGTTATCGGAATACCAGCTAGCGATAGCATCATTACCGTCATTACAGCCGAAAGAACCGGCTGATGCCAAAATAAACCACGATAGGAAGATAGTAAATCTGTATCCTGACCGCGGTAAGGACTAGACATTATACTTACAACTCCAAATGCTCCTAAGTTCGCAAATAGATAACCTACTAAATAAACTCCTACGGTTTCCAGTACTAAGGTATGTGGCATAGCAAGAAAACTTACTAAGACATAACCAAGATGAGCGATTGAAGAGCAACCTAATACCCGTTTAATGTTACTTTGGCTTAGAGCCATTAAATTGCCGAAAAGCATAGAGCAAAAAGCTATTATAGCTAAGACTAATTGTATTTTATTGTTATTAATTAAAGGAGCGTAACATAATAAGCGCATCACGCTAGCAAAAATAGCAATTTTGCTAACTGTGGCCAAAAAAGTAGAAACCGGCGCTGGCGCACCCTGATAAACATCTGGCGTCCACAGATGAAATGGTACCAATGACAGCTTAAAACCAATTCCAACTATCATCATTCCTAATCCTGCTAGCAATATAGGATTATATAACATAGCATCATTTAGGCTCTGACCTATGCCAATAAACGATAGTTGCCCAGTTGCAGCATATACTAATGCTACGCCGAATAAAAGGAAAGAGGAGGTAACTGACGATAATAATGTGTATTTAATACTAGCTTCAAGTGATTGCTTTGTGCAGTAGGCATACCCTATCATACCGAATAAAGGTAGAGAAATTAGCTCAATACCAAGGAATAGTGCAGTGAGATGGTTAGCGCAAGCTAGTATAATGCCTCCTATTGTAGCGATAAGAACTAGCATATAGAACTCATCGCGTTTACCTTCATATCCTGTTAGCCAGGTATAAGCTAATATAGTAGTTGCTAAACTAGCTATTAGTATAATACCGATATAGAAGATCGAAAAACTATCAACACGTATGAGCTGCGTAAAATCAGTAACGTCGCTATTACGACTATGTGCAACCCAAAATAGCGACAATAACGCTAGATTTAAACCTATTACCGTTAAGGTTGCGCTAAGAAAATGGTTACGTCGCCAAGCAATACACAGCATTACAACAAAAACCGTTAATCCTACGATTAAAACTGGTAAGAGTGGAGTGATTATGATCATAATCATTACTCCTTTACTATTAAAAGAGCAGGATTAACATCAAACCAGTGCTGAATATTTTGCATTGCAGCAGCTGAAGTATTCATAATAGGCTGTGGTATCCAACCTAGGAGCACCAGTAGTACAACTAATAATATCATCATCAGCTGTTCTCGTAGCGTCATCTTTGCTAAGATATTGTTGGATTTTGTTGGTCCGTAGTAGGCACGCTGCATCATAATTAGAGAATAAACAGAAGCAAAAACCAAGCTAAAAGTAGAAATGATTGTAATCATAGGAACAATTGAGAAGCAGCCAAACAAGATTGCTATCTCACCAACAAAGTTTCCTGTACCCGGCATACCTAGCATCGCCATGGCAAAAAACAGAGCAAATGCTGGAATTAAGCTAAGTCGACTCCATAAACCACCCATCATACGCATATCACGGGTATGTAAACGTTCATATAACTGACCGCAGATTATAAATAAACCAGCAGCAGATAGGCTATGAGCTATCATTTGTACGACAGTTCCCTGAAAAGCAAGTTCGTTGCCGCTGTAGATCGCAATTAATACTAAGCCCATGTGGGAAATGTTCGTATAAGCGATAAATCGCTTAATATCTATTTGTGAAAAAGCAATCCAGGCTCCGTAGAAAATACCAACTACTCCAAACCACATTGCTATAGGAGCAAACTTATGGGATGCATGCGGGAATAACGGTAAGTTAAAACGTAGTAATCCATAGGCAGCAGTTTTAAGTAAAATGCCTGCTAAATCTACCGAACCGGCGGTAGGAGCCTGACTATGGACATCAGGTAGCCAGCCGTGTAGTGGCACTATTGGCATTTTTACAGCAAAAGCCAAGAAAAAGCCAAGCATTAACAAATATTCTACTTGATCCGACATCGGTGTTAACAAAAGATCATTGTAGTTAAAAGTCCAAACCCCTGTAGCATTATAGTGTACAAAAACTAGCCCTAAGATAGCGACCAGCATCACCAGACCACTAGCTTGAGTATAAATAAAAAATTTATTGGCGACGGTAATACGAATCTTACCGTCCGACGCCTTATGACCCCATAATGAAATTAAAAAATACATGGGTACTAACATGAGTTCCCAAAATATAAAAAAAAGAAATATATCAATTGCCATAAATACGCCGATAACACTGCCTGATATCCACAGCAAGTTAAGGTAGAAAAAACCCTGGTAACGCTTAATTTCAATCCAAGAACAAAGAATAGCTAGTATGCCTAAAAAGCTAGTCAGTACCACCATCAGCATCGATAGGCCATCCAATGTCAAATGAATGTTGATTCCAAACCTTGGAATCCAAGGTAATAGATATTCGGCCTGCCATTGCGGTAATCCATGTGCGATGGCTATCTGGAAGCTCCCCTCATGCCATAGTAACAAAGACAGCCCTAGAGTCAGCATCATCGCGATAAAAGCGATACAGCGTGGTATCCTGGGACCAAAATGTTCGCATTGCCAACATAATAAACCGCCTATAAAAGGGATCAAAATGAGCCAAGGTAGTAGCATGAAGTTTTGCTTTCCTTATTTGAACAAATTGATTAATGAATATCTCATGAGCTGAGTTAGCTCTTTAACACTACTCTATTTACTCTATGCTGACAGCATCATCTAAGTTTTTAACTAAAGATTAGTAAGACCATAACGATCACTGCACCAAAACTCATCGACGCTGCATACCAACGTAACTTCCCATTCTCGCTTATATTCAGGCATAGTCCTAACCATCTAATTAGTACCGCCGGAGTATTCATTAAAGTATTGAGCGGATCTGATGATAAAAGTTGGGCAATAGCCAAATAAGGCTTGACGAACACCTTGTCATATAGCCAGTCAAAACCCCAGGCATTAAACCAGCATCTAAAAATTAAACGTCCTAATCCATTAGTAGATAATAGGTTAACTAGTCGGCGCTGACCAAGCCATAATATGGCTGCCAGACATATACCGATTATAGTTACTGTACTAGAAGCTATCTCTAATACATACTTGTATTCGTAATTTAAGTCGCTTGCTGGTAGAACATTTACTAGTGGCTGTATGATCCAAGTACCAATATAGGTGGATAATATAAGTAGCACTATCAAAGGAAAATAATAACTTAGGTTTCTATGACGGAAAGAATAAGCTTTAATCTGCTCTTGGCCATGGAACAAGACGAATAACATGCGGAAGGTATACATTGAGGTCAAAAATTCTCCAAGTAATCCTACTAACATCAGAGTATTATGTCCGTTAGACAAAGCACTACATAATATCTCCTTCTTAGAATAAAAACCGGCCGTTAATAGCGGTAGCCCAGATAGTGCGGCACAACCTACAAGGAAACTAAGATAAACTAGAGGAAACGATTTACGTAGACCGCCAAGGTTAAAAATATTTTGCTCATGATGGCAGGCAAGGATTATGCTGCCAGAGCAGAGAAATAGAAGAGCTTTAAAAAAAGCATGAGTCATAAGATGGAAAATAGCGGAATCCCATGCATGCACGCCTAGAGCGATAAACATATAACTAATTTGGCTCATAGTAGAATATGCCAAAATTCTTTTAATATCTGTCTGTATCAGAGCAGAAAAAGATGCTATTACTAACGTAATAGCGCCAATTAAACCTACTAGATAAAGCACATCTGGTGCCAGTAAAAACAAACCATGGGTCCGTGCGATCAAGTAAACACCAGCGGTGACCATAGTAGCTGCGTGGATCAAAGCTGAAACCGGCGTTGGGCCAGCCATAGCATCTGCTAGCCAGGTTTGCAACGGTAGCTGTGCAGATTTTCCTACTGCGCCACCTAAAAGCAGTAGAGTAGCGCAGTTTATCACTGGTGAGCCCTTAGCAATTGTTTGTGACGCTCGGACAGTCATTTCGTAGTAATTTAATGTGCCCAGCTGGTAATAAAGGAAAAACATGGCTAAAACTAGCAGTACATCACCTATACGAGTAACTATAAAAGCCTTCATTGCCGCCTGACAATTTTTAGTATCAGTATAGTAAAAACCTATGAGTAGATAACTACATAGCCCAACTCCTTCCCAGCCAAAGAACATCATCAGTAAATTATCTGCCAGCACTAAAAGCACCATGCTGGTAATAAACAAGTTAGTGTACGCAAAAAAGCGCGAATATCCCTCGTCACCACGCATATACCAGGAAGCGTATAGATGAATTAAAAATCCAACACCTGTGATAATAGAAAGCATAGTAAGCGATAGTCGGTCAATAGTTAAAGCTAAGACAATACGAAAATTGTCTACTGATATCCATGTCCACAAGGGCTGGTGAAAAACTACCGTGCCAACATAGTCTCGATTACCACTAACTAGTAAAACCCCCGCTGTGATCAGTGCAGCTAAACCTATGCTCCCTACGCCGATAGTCGCAGTAACGTTATTTGACCAGCGTCCCTGAGAGAAAGCTAGTAGTAAAAATCCCAATAGGGGAGACAATATGATCAAATAGAGAATATTCATCCGTGTATCTCACTGAGAATATCAATATTTAATGTATTGCGGTTGCGGTGTAACTGTAGTAGTAGTGCTAGACCGATGCTAGCTTCCCCAGCTGCTAGCGTTATTGCTAGGATATACATTACTTGTCCGTCTACCTGACCCCAATAGCTACCCGCAATGACTAAAGCTAACGCTGCAGCATTAATCATTATTTCTAATCCTAGGAGTATAAAGAAAAAGTTACGTCTGATAATAATCCCAGCAAGACCTAAGACAAATAAAATAGCGGCTATACTTAAACCGTATGATAATGAGATCATCTTCTTTCCTCTTAGGAACTATTAGTATTTTGGCAATATATCTGGCTGTTATATCTTGCATGACTACCAAGATGAAATGCTACTACTAGACCTGCTAGTAGTAGTATTGATGCTAATTCGACCGCGAATACATAAGGACCAAAGAGCGATATTCCAATTCTTTTAGCCTCAATTAACTGGTAACTAATATTATGCTCACTAACATAATAGAAAACGTGCAATAAGATTGCTAGTAGTCCTATTGATAACAGCGAAGGTCCTAACCATATCTTAGGCTGAAGCAAGTCCTGCTCATACTGCTTGCTGCAATTGTTCATATTTAGCATCATGACTACAAACACAAATAGAACCATAATAGCGCCTGCGTATATTATAATTTCTAGAGCACCTGCAAAATAAGCGCCAATGGAAAAAAACATGCAGGCAACAGCCAGTAGTGAAATTATGAGATATAATAGCGCATAGATCGGTTGGTTATGGGTAATTACACGTAAAACAGCTAATATTGCTATCATGCCAGAAAAGTAAAATACCAATTCCATACTCAGCTCCTGAGTATTTAAAGTTATTTAGGGTAGTAGATTTTTAACGTCAATGGGTTTAGCTTCGTTTTCTGCGTCACCTTTATATTTACCATCAATAGCTATGCCAGCCATACGATAAAAATTATATTCTGGATATTTACCAGGCCCAGAAATAAGAAGATCTGCTTTCTCATATACAAGGTCCTGTCGTCTAAACTCACTCATTTCAAAATCAGGAGTTAGTTGAATTGCAGTAGTAGGACAAGCTTCTTCACATAAACCGCAGAAAATACAGCGTGAGAAGTTGATACGAAAAAACTCCGGATACCATCGACCGTCTTTAGTAGAAGCTTTCTGTAACGAAATACAATCGACTGGACAAGCTACTGCACACAAATTACAGGCTACACAACGCTCATTTCCATCAGGATCGCGAGTTAGTACAACACGACCACGAAAACGTGAGGTATTATGAATGGGTATATCTGGATACATGCGGGTTTCACGTTTATTGAATGCTTGTATACCAATCATCCAGATGCTGCGCAATATGGTACAACAACCTATTACTAGTTTTTTTAATGTCATGATTGATTATATCCAGACTGTATTGAGGAATGGTATAGAATCACTATTGCCGTTACCAACAAGTTAATTAACGTAAGCGGTAAGCCAAGTTTCCAACTTAACATCATCACTTGGTCGTAACGTGGACGTGGTAATGCTGCGCGGATTAAGATAAATAAAACGATAAATAAGCATGTTTTAAGAGCAAACCAAATAAAAGGTGGCAACCATGGCCCTTGCCAGCCACCGAAGAATAAGGTTACCGTTAGCGCAGAGATAGTAATAATACTAATATACTCACCGATGAAAAAGAGCCCGAATTTCATTCCAGAATATTCTATATGATAACCATCAGCTAGTTCTTGTTCTGATTCTGGTTGATCGAATGGATGGCGGTGACAAACAGCCATACCAGCCAAAAAAAATGTTATGAAGCCAAAAAACTGTGGTACCACATTCCATATATGTGCTTGATCTGCGATGATAGCACTGAGGTTAAATGAGCCAGCTTGTGCCACTACTCCCATAAGAGATAGACCGATAAATACCTCGTAACTAAGAGTTTGGGCTGCTGCACGCATTGCCCCTAATAAGGAATATTTGTTATTACTAGCCCAGCCGGCAAAAAGCACAGCGTATACCGATAGTCCAGCCATCATTAGGAAAAAAAGTACGCCAATATTGAGATCTATCACTACCCAAGTAGGACTAACGGGTACAATAGCAAAAGCAAGTAGTAGCGAGTTAAATGCGATTACCGGTGCTAAGGTAAAAATCATCCTATCGGCAAAAGGCGGGGTCCAATCTTCTTTGAAGATTATTTTCACCAAGTCAGCGAATAATTGTAGTGATCCACCCCATCCAACTCTATTGGGTCCATAGCGATTCTGAAATAAACCTAGCAAACGTCGTTCAACAAAACTCATATAAGCACCACTAGTCACTACTACTAGTAAGATTACTACAGCATTTACTACTGTTCGGGAGATTTCCGTGACATAAGGTGTTAACCAACTCATAAAGTCACCTCTCGTAGATTTTCGACATTTAATCCCGCTAGTATCACAGGAATACCGGGAAAACCGAGCGGTAATCCAACCTGGCCAGTACTTAGAATATTGCTAAATCGTACAGGTAAACACCACTCTTGACTCGCACAACTAAAAGCGAGCATTGAGCCGCTATCAATACCCAGTCTAATAGCATCCATTCGGCTAATTATCACATACGGCGTTGGCATATATTTCTTAATTATCGGGGAGCGTTGCGAAGTTTCATCGCTGCCTAATAGATGCCAGTAAGGTGCCACGCGCCAGGTACCATTATCCTGTGGAATAAAGGTATGTGGAATCATATGAAACCAATCTAAGATATCGTCGCTGGCCTCCAATAACCTGACGCCAGGATCTCCATAACGTAAATTACCGCCAACTTCGTCTTGGAATTTATTCCAAGACTGTGATGAGTTCCACCCTGGCGCCCAAGGAAATGCTATTTGCTGACGCGGCGCCATTGGATGATTGTTACCCTCCATGGAGAAAGTAAACATAGTGTCACTATCTTGTGAAACGCGAGGTTCATGCACGCTCATATGGGCGATGGTAGCGGTACGACCACTATAGCGATGCGGTTCTCGAGCTAGTTTTTGACCATGAATACGAAATGCTGCATTAGGAGAAGTATGCTTAATTCTAGCTAGATGAGGTAACGCCTGTACCATAGCATCAATAACATTATCGAACTGAGTCCAGTGTACTTGACGACGGAGATAAGTCATGTGCAGCAAGTGTAACCATCGCCAGCTTTCCAACATCATAACTTGTTGGTCATAGTAAGCCGGATTGTATACCTGAAAAAAGCGCTGCGCTCGACCTTCTTGGTTGATAAGAGTACCATTACTTTCTGCGAAGCAAGTAGCAGATAAAATTAAATGTGCTTTATCTTGTAAAGCTGTGCGTTGATGATCTATCACGATCAGATTCTTAATATCTGCCAACACCTGGTCAATGCGTGAAGCTAAGGCATGTCGATAGAGATCATTTTCTAGCACAATAACACTATCCACAGTACCATACTCAAGCTTACTAAGAGCCTCATCTAAGCTACCACCACCCATCATGGCTAGACCCATACTGTTAGCACTTGAGGCTACAAAACTAATGCCTACCTTACTACCACGACTTTTCAGGGCACGAGCTATGTTTGCAGCAGCAGCGATGATAGTGTTACTGCCAGCATTACTACCTGAAATAATCAATGGCTTACGCGCGTTGACCAGGGCCTCTACCACTAATTTGATCTTACTTTGTAATGTTTGATCTAAATCATTAACCGCAGGAGCCTGATTATTCAGTGCGTGAGCGATAGCAAAACCTAGCCTTGCCTGATCGTCTACGGGAGCATGATAACTCCACGCTGCTATATCGTCTAATTTAGTCTGATCAACATTAGTTACAAAGAGTGAGCTTTTTGTATTTTGCCCAAGATTCATCATGGCTGCTACTTGCCAGTTTGATATTTTGTTTGAGGCTGCCATGGCTCGCATTTTACCTTTAACGGCCTGACGAACGGCAAGAGCTATGCGGGCGCCGGTCTGTGTAATATCTTCGCCTAAAACTAGTACAGTATCGTAGTTTTCTATTTCCCGTAGTGAAGGGGTATGAATTCCGCTATTTCGCAAAATTTTAAGTATTAATAACAATCTCTCTTGCTCAGCTTGAGCAATCCCTATATAGAAGTTATTTTCACCTACTAATTCGCGTAAAGCGAAGTTACTTTCAAGACTGGCACGCGGTGAGCCGATACCAATAATCTTATTTGCTTGACGCAATATATCCGCGCCACCTTCTATGGCTTGTTCAATATTTAGAGAAATCCAATTATTGCCGCGTCGCTGCAATGGCTGACGGGGTCGATCTTTTAAGTTGACATAACCATAGCCAAAGCGACCACTATCGCACAAGAAGTAGTGGTTTACGCTACCATTGTAACGGTTCTCGATACGGCGTAATTCCCCATAGCGTTCGCCTGGGCTGATATTGCAGCC
Organism: Candidatus Palibaumannia cicadellinicola; assembly: GCF_000754265.1. Classification (NCBI taxonomy): domain Bacteria; kingdom Pseudomonadati; phylum Pseudomonadota; class Gammaproteobacteria; genus Candidatus Palibaumannia; species Candidatus Palibaumannia cicadellinicola. The sequence continues at coordinate 434,154 of NZ_CP008985.1, forward strand.
AATACTACACTGCTGGCAGATACTAGGTGCGAACTGCATGTCCCACTTACGATTATAGCGTTCAGAGTGAGTTTTATCGGTAAAAACTCCGGTAGGGCAAATTTCTACTAGATTACCGGAAAATTCGCTCTCTAGTACCCCTTCCTGTGAACGTCCAAAGTAAATGTTATCGTTTATACCGTAAACTCCGAGATCTTTTCCACCGGCATAATCTTTATAATAACGTACACAGCGGTAGCAAACTATACAGCGATTCATCTCATGCGATATAAATGGTCCTAGATATTGATTATAGTGAGTACGTTTAGTAAATCGGTAACGACGTAGATTTTGTCCGGTCATTACTGTCATATCCTGTAGATGACAGTTTCCGCCTTCCTCGCATACCGGACAGTCATGGGGATGGTTAATCATTAGCCATTCGACTATACTTTTACGAAACTGTCTCGCTTCATCATCATTAATAGAAATTCTAGTTCCTGCAGCGACAGGTGTCATACAGGACATTACTAATTGACCGAAGGTATCATCGGCATTTTTGTATTGCTTAATTGCACACTGGCGGCAAGCACCTACACTACCTAGTACTGGATGCCAGCAAAAATAAGGAAGATCTAAACCTAGGGAAAGACACGCTTCTAGTAGATTGTTTGACTCATTAACATCATACTTTTTACCGTCTATATAAATAGTCACCATAGTGAGCATACTCACGTTAATCAAAAAAAATTTAATTATAAATCAGTGCACTTTCTATAATTGTTTTGTATCCCGGCAATATTACGCGTATTACCAATATAGTCGGCGGAAATACCTGCTTCGAACTCTAATCTGAAATATTTTATTGCACTTTGTAGCGGTTCTACTGCGCCTGGTGCATGGGCACAGAACGTCTTACCTGGGCCAAGGAAATGGCATAGTTGATCCAGAATTTCAATATCCCCCGGTTGTCCTTTTCCACTCTCGAGTGCACGTAGGAGCTTTACGCTCCATGGCAAGCCATCGCGGCACGGTGTACACCAACCACATGATTCGCGAGCGAAAAATTCCTCTAGGTTGCGCGTTAACGATACCATATTGATATTATTATCTACCGCTATTGCTAGCGCTGTCCCTAAGCGGCTGCCTAATTGACGAACATGTTCAAAGTCCATCGGAACATCTAGGTGGTTTTGAGTTAAAAATCCCGTGCTGGCTCCTCCTGGCTGCCATGCTTTGAGAGTCATTCCATCCACGATGCCCCCAGCATAATCTTCTAAAATTTCACGGGCTGTGATACCAAATGGTAGCTCCCATACACCGGGTTTTTTCACACGACCTGAGAAACCCATAAGCTTAGTACCTGCATCATTGCTACTTTGTCCGGCGTTTATGCTTTTATACCATTCTACGCCGTACTCTAATATAGCTGGCACATTACACAACGTTTCTACGTTATTAACACAGGTTGGTTTGCCCCATAATCCGATAGTAGCCGGAAAGGGTGGTTTGGAGCGGGGATTAGCACGACGCCCCTCTAGTGAGTTTATAAGCGCGGTCTCTTCGCCACAGATATAACGTCCAGCCCCGGTATGTAAAAAAATTTCTAAGTCAAATCCACTGCCTAGAATATTTTTACCAAGTAATCCTACTTCAGTAGCTTCTGCGAGAGCCTGGCGTAGGTGAACAGCAGCATTTATATATTCACCACGTAAGAATATATAACTACGATAAGCTTTAAGAGCAAAAGCTGCAATCAGTATTCCCTCTACTAGTAAATGAGGTAGTTGCTCCATTAACAAACGGTCTTTATAAGTGCCAGGCTCCATTTCATCAGCGTTGCACAGTAGATAGCGAATATTACTTGATGTATTTTTAGGTATCAGGCTCCACTTGATACCTGTAGAAAAACCAGCGCCTCCACGGCCTTTTAAGCCGGAATCCTTGATCAAAGAAATAATTTCCTCCGGCTCCATATAGCTGAGCGCCTTACGTGCGCCCACATAACCGTTTTTATTCTGATACTCCTTTAGCCATACGGGCTCGTGGTCAGAGCGCAGACGCCAAGTTAAAGGATGAATGTCCGGCGAACGAATAATATTTTCGTTCATAAATACTGCTCCAGTAAAGGCAAGATCGATTCAGGCGTCAGATTAACATAAGTATCTTCATTAACCATCATAGTAGGTCCTTTATCGCAATTACCTAAACAGCAAGTTGGTAATAAAGTGAAGCGCCCATCTAACGTAGTCTGGCCTGGTTTGATATTCAGAAATTGCTCTAGTGTTGCTTGTATGTTTTGATAACCAGTAATATAACAAACTATGCTGTCGCAGTAACGGATAACGTGTCGACCTACTGGTTTACGGAATATCTGACTATAAAAAGTTGCTACCCCTTCTACATCGCTAACAGGTATATCTAAAATATGGGCGATAGCATTAATGGCACTGTCAGATACCCATCCATATTTTTTTTGTACCATTTTTAGCGCTTCTATCGAGATTGCACGCGTATCCTCGTAGTGATTTTTTTCTTGCTCAATTGCTTCATATACATCATGGCTTAGTTGAAAATGATCATGACCAATCATGTCGTATCGTTGATACATAATTATCGATCCACATCTGACATAACAAAATCAATACTGCCTAGGTATACAATCAGGTCCGATACTAGACTACCGCGAATCACGGACGGAATCTGTTGTAAATGAGGGAAACTAGGCGTACGTATGCGTGTACGGTAGCTCATGGTACTACCATCACTAGTAAGGTAGTAGCTATTAATCCCCTTAGTTGCTTCTATCATTTGAAAAGATTCATTAGCAGGCATTACAGGTCCCCAGGATACCTGCAAAAAATGGGAAATTAGTGTATCAATATGCTGAAGCGTACGCTCTTTTGGTGGCGGTGTAGTCAAAGGATGATCAGCCTTGAAAGGACCAGTCGGCATGTTGTTTAAGCACTGCTCTAGTATACGAATACTCTGGTGCATTTCTTCTACTTTTAGCATCACGCGGCTATAACAATCGCTAGTACCATTACCGATGGGGATATCGAAATCAAAGTTCTCGTAGCCGGAATAGGGCCTCGATTTTCGTACATCAAAGTTGATGCCGGTGGCACGTAGTGCTGAGCCGGTTACCCCCCACTCTAACGCTTCTTGAGCACAATAAGAGGCTACTCCTTCAGAACGAGCACGTAGTATACTATTTTTCAACGAAACTTTAACATAATTCTTCAACCTATTAGGCAACCAGTTAAGAAAATCACGTAGCAATTCGTTCCAACCACGCGGTAAATCTTGAGCTACACCGCCAATACGGAACCAGGCAGGGTGCATGCGAGCACCAGTAATAGCTTCCACTACATCATAAATTTTCTGCCGGTCAGTGAACGCGAGAAATATTGGAGTCATACCGCCGACATCTTGGATATAGGTGCTAATATATAATAGATGACTATTAATCCGAAAAAGTTCTGATAACATCACTCGGATAACCTTTACTCTGTCTGGTACCACGATACCAGCTAATTTTTCTACTGCAAGCACATAAGGCATTTCATTCACGCAGCCTCCAAGATATTCAACACGGTCGGTATATGGAATATAGCTATGCCAGGACTGGCGTTCGCTCATTTTTTCCGCTCCGCGGTGGTGGTAACCAATATCTGGTACACAGTCTACAATCTCTTCACCGTCTAGCTGTAAAATAATACGGAATGCCCCATGAGCTGATGGATGGTTTGGTCCTAAGTTAAGGAACATAAAATCTTCGTTGTTATTACTCCGTTTCATGCCCCACTCTTCAGGTTTGAAAGTCAAACTATCCATATCTAGTTTTTCTTTTTGCTTTGTTAGAACAAAGGGATTGAACTCAGTAGCACGCGCTGGATAATCCTTACGTAGTGGATGCCCTACCCAGTTCTGTGGCATTATGATACGGGTTAGGTGCGGATGTCCGTGGAAAATAATCCCGAACATATCCCATATTTCTCGTTCATACCAGTTAGCGTTAGAAAAAATATTAGTAGCCGTTGGCATAGAAATATTGGGTTCTGATAACGGTACTTTTATGATGATATCGCTGTTGCGATCGATAGATATTAAGTGATAGAAAACTGTGAAATCAGCCTTAGGTAAATCATGACGATTGTTTCGTAGACGCTCATCTATTCCATGTAAATCATAAAGCATAAGATAGGGATGAGGCATATTTTTTAATAATATAAGTAGATCTAAAATCTGCTCACGTTTAACCCACACTACCGGAATACCAGTAAGAGTTTGCTGAATAGTTAAAGCATCAGTACTAAAACGCTTAATTAACTCATCAATTACTAGATCTTCTTTATTATTTGTAGTGTGCCAGGTAGATATGCTAATACTTTGTGTCATTAATCACTCTTTTATAAAGACATGGACCTGACATACCGAATTATGTCAATATTCTACTCCGTACTGTGCTGTACAAGGATATATCTCAGCGTATTAAATCTCTTCAGGAGAACGTAGAGAGGTGACCGCTATGCGTTCACTATGTTTTCTTTTTTTTTCTGATGCTATATTAGCACGATATACACCTTGATCACCTACCATCCAAGACAACGGTCGCCGCTCTTTACCAATAGCTTCTTTTAAAAGTAAAAGTGCTTGGATATATGCTTCAGGCCGCGGCGGGCAGCCGGGAATATACACATCTACTGGTAAAAATTTGTCTACTCCCTGTACTACGGAATATATATCGTACATACCGCCTGAGTTAGCACAGGCACCCATAGAGATAACCCATTTAGGTTCTAGCATCTGATCATACAGACGCTGAATTACTGGGGCCATTTTTATGAAAGGGGTACCAGCAACAACCATAAAGTCAGCTTGGCGCGGTGAAGCACGGATAACCTCAGAGCCAAAACGTGCCACATCGTGTACGGCAGTAAAAGCAGTAGTCATTTCAACATAACAGCATGAAAGCCCAAAGTTATAGGGCCAGAGGGAGTTACCGCGTCCCCAGTTCACGATATTATGTAGAATATGCTTTAGCTTACCTAAATAAATACTACGGTTTACGTACTCTTCTAATGGATCTCCTACACTTGTCTCCTTTTGTAAAGGGTAATTATCTTTGTCTTCAGCGCGGGTGAGAGTATAATCCATTTTGATTTCTCATGATGATTTTTGACCAACTATATCGGGACGCTTTAAGGATCATAAACTATTCGGTGTCCAATTTAGTCCGCCGATACGTACTAGATAAACTAGACCTATGAGTAAGATAATAATAAAAATGGTGGCTTCGTAAAAGCCTAACCATCCTGCTTCACGAAGGGCAGTAGCCCAGGCGTAGAGATATAAAGTTTCCACGTCGAAAATTACGAAAAACATCGCTACTAAATAAAACTTAGCGGAAAGTCGTAATCTAGCTGTTCCTACAGAATTGATACCTGATTCGAAAGGAATATTTCTCGAATGTACTGTGATGGACTGACGCCCTCCGAGTATAAAGCTAATTATTAATAGAAAAGCACATAGTCCTATAGCTCCAATGATAAAGATGGCAAATGCCCAATAGTGAGCGATAACTTCAGTTGTCATCGATATTCTCTTTGCGAATAATCATTTTATTTATAGTATAGTAGTAATTGATAGTTTTATATATTACATTGATAGATGAAAGGAAAATAGTTAGTTACTTGATTTTAATATTAATATATAGCTTATTTGTCATCATCAGAAGCTATAATCTTATCATAAGATCAGCTAAATAAGCTGATAATTTTTAGTAAAAGTTTGATGCATTCTTGATGATGATATTGATCAAAATCACATGATTAATTACATTAGTCTAATATGCTCAGAGCAATAATAATACTTACTAAATAGGTACTTCTATGTCGAGTAAGTTAGTGCTGGTTCTTAACTGTGGTAGTTCATCCCTTAAATTCGCTATTATTGATGCTATCAATGGTGAAAAACATCTCTCTGGTCTTGCAGAATGCTTTCATTTGTCTAAAGCACAAATTAAATGGAATATCAACGGTATTAAACAATGTGCCGAGCTTAGTTTAGACAGCGCGCATAGTGAAGCTCTTAATTTTATTGTTAAAAATATTTTAACACAAAAACCAGAACTATCCGCGCAATTAACCGCGATTGGACATCGCATCGTTCATGGAAGAGATCATTTTACAGAGTCAGTAATTATTAATGATGAGGTGATAAAAGAAATTGAAAACTCTATTCCATTTGCGCCATTACATAACCCTGCACACCTTATTGGTATTCACAAAGCGCTGAAAGCTTTTCCAAAGCTTGCTACTAAAAATGTAGCAGTTTTCGATACCGCTTTTCATCAGACAATACCCGAAAAATCCTATCTTTATGCACTGCCCTACTATTTATATCAGGATCATGCGATTCGCCGTTACGGAGCACATGGTATTAGCCATTTTTATGTCACCCGCGAAGCGGCTAAAATACTAAATAAACCAGTAGAAACAGTGAACTTAATTACCTGTCATCTAGGTAGCGGTGGATCGGTATCTGCTATCTGCAATGGACAATCAGTTGATACTTCCATGGGCCTTACGCCACTAGAAGGTCTAGTTATGGGTACTCGTAGTGGTGACATCGATCCTGCTATCATATTTTATCTATATGATGTACTAGATATGTCAATTAAACAAATAAACGATCTGCTAACTAATGAATCTGGTCTGCTTGGTTTAACTGGTATTACCAGTGACTGCCGCTATATGGAAGAGAACTACATGGATCAAGAGGATGCTCGCCGTGCAATAGAGGTCTACTGCCATCGTCTGGCAAAATATATTGGTGCCTACAGCACCCTGATGGATGAAGGCTTAGACGCAGTAATTTTTACCGGTGGTATTGGTGAAAATGCAGCAATTATACGTCAGCTTTCGCTTAATAAATTAGCGTTGCTTGGTTTTAAGATAGATCATCAGCGTAATCTAGCAGCTCGATTTGGAAAAGGGGGGAAGATCACTACTGATGCGAGTCGTCTAGCAATTGTTATCCCTACTAACGAAGAGTTGGTTATTGCTCAAGATGCGGCACGTCTAACAGGATAATAACTAAAGCTTTTAACAAGTAACCGTTAATTGAGGTTTAACTATGTCTCGTACAATAATGTTAATACCTATTGGCACTAAAGTAGGTTTGACCAGCGTGATCCTGGGCATAATTCGTGCTATGGAGCAAAAATGTGTACGCTTGAGCGTATTTAAACCAATTGCTGAATCCGACTCTGGAGACGCTCTCACTCGCATTATCTGCACGAAATATCATATTCCGTACATGGAACCGCTGTGTATGAATTATGTTGAGTCATTATTAATTTCTAATAAACAAGATGTACTCATGGAGGAGATTATCGCACATTACCATGTGAATACAAAAGAAGCGGAAATAGTCTTAGTCGAAGGTCTTGTCCCCACGCGTAAGTGCCAATTAGCTAATGTTCTGAATTATGAAATCGCTAGAATGCTGAACGCAGAAATTGTTTTTGTACTAGCATTGGAAGATGAGCTACTAGATCAATTAAAAACACGTATAGAATTAGCACGTTCAAGATTTGGTGGTAATAAGAATATCATCGGGGTCATTATCAACAAACTTAACGCACCAATATCGGTATACGGTAATACTAGTATTAATCTAACAGAAATTATGAATGAAGCAGCAAATACAAGTATCAAACCCATTGATCCGAAACAACTGTATCAAAGTAGTCCTCTACCAGTACTAGGCTGCATCCCCTGGAATGTTGATTTAATGAAGATTCGCGCTATTTATATGGTTCGTCATCTGAATGCCATAATGATTAATCAAGGGGATATTCAAAATCGTTATATCAAATCTATTACGTTTTGTACATGCAGCCTACCGAATATGCTAAAAAACTTCCAGCCTGGGTCGCTACTCGTAACCTCAGTAGATCGCCTAGATGTCCTAATAGCGGTTTGTCTAGCAGCGATGAACGATGTTGAAATAGGAGCGGTACTACTCACAAATGGCTATCAAATAGATCCGTACATCTATAAGCTATGTGAAAGAGCTTTCCAAACTGGATTACCGGTATTTGCTGTAGAGACTAATACTTTGCAGACATCCTTAAGCTTGCAAAGTTTCAGCCTAGAAATACCATTAGATGACTATAGTAGGTTAGAAAAAATACAGAATTATATCGCAGACTATATTGATGATGCCTGGATAGAATCTCTTGCCAAACATTCCGAAGATTTCGAAAATTCACGTCTTTTATCGCCCCCGGCATTTCGTTATCAACTAACCGAGCGAGCACGTCAGGCTGATAAACGTATTGTGCTACCTGAAGGTGACGAACCACGTACTATTAAAGCTGCGTCTATTTGCGCTGATAGAGGTATCGCTCGCTGTGTACTGCTAGGTAATCCCCAAAAAATTAAGCGCGTCGCTACATTACAGGGCGTAGAATTAGGCAAAGGCATAGAAATCATTGATCCAGTGGTAGCACGTGATAAATATGTGTGGCGCTTGATGAAATTACGTAAGAATAAAGGCATGACTGAGGATATCGCCCGTAAACAACTCGAAGATAATGTCGTACTCGGTACCATGATGCTCGAGCAAGACGAAGTAGATGGTTTAGTATCAGGTGCAGTGCATACGACAGCTAATACAATTCGTCCGCCACTACAGCTGATAAAAACAGCTCCTGGCCATTCTTTAGTTTCCTCAGTATTTTTCATGTTATTACCAGAACAGGTATTAGTGTATGGAGACTGCGCTATTAACCCAGATCCAACTTATGAACAACTTGCAGAAATTGCCATTCAGTCCGCCGACTCCGCTGCTGCTTTCGGCATTGAACCTAGGGTAGCAATGATATCTTATTCAACTGGTAATTCTGGTGTAGGTAGTGACGTAGATAAAGTGCGTAAAGCAACTTGTTTAGCGCAAGCAAAACGTCCAGATTTAGTGATAGATGGCCCACTACAGTATGATGCAGCTATTATGGCTGAAGTTGCGTTGTCAAAAGCACCAAACTCACCTGTAGCTGGCAAAGCGACAGTTTTTATTTTTCCAGATCTGAACACTGGTAACACAACCTATAAAGCGGTACAGCGCTCAGCTGACCTCATTTCGATTGGGCCAGTACTACAAGGTTTACGTAAGCCAGTCAATGATTTATCACGTGGTGCATTAGTAGAAGATATTATCTACACCGTAGCTCTAACGGCTATTCAATCTCAACAGATGGCTCACTAATAGTTGGTAACATGGTATCTCAAATTATAACTCTAACTCAATATTTTCTATTGGTAAGCAGCAGCAAGGTAAAATATCACCCCGATGGATAAAAGCTAAAGGTTCCAGGTTATATTTAACCTTACCATCGAGCAAGCGTAGACGACATGCACCGCAATAACCAGAACGACACTGAAACTCAACGGGAACTAGATGCATTTCTAATGCATCTAATAGTGAACGATGGATACTTTCGCAAGGTACCTGGGTGTTATATTGCCGCAACCGGATCAGTGTAATAGTCATATTACAGCTGGAAATCACTAAAGTCGTCGCTATTAACCTCAGAATTAATCTGACCAACTAAATATGAACTAACTTCGACTTCCTGCGGAGCTACTTGAACGTTATCGGATACCAACCAGGAGTTAATCCAGGGAATAGGATTAGAACGTGTAGTGAAAGGTAAATCTAATAGTACTGCTTGCATACGTATGTTCGTAATATATTCAATATACTGACACAAAATATCTTTGTTAAGACCAATCATAGAACCATCGCGAAACAAATAACTAGCCCAATCCTTTTCCTGATTAGCGGCTAGTAGAAAAAGATTATAGCTATCTTGCTGGCATTCAAGTGCTATTTCAGCCATTTCAGGATCGTCTTTACCCAAACGCATCAAATTTAGCATCTGCTGTGTTCCGGTAAGATGCAGCGCTTCGTCGCGTGCGATCAGACGGATAATTTTGGCATTTCCCTCCATAAGTTTACGTTCTGCAAAAGCAAAGGAACAAGCAAAACTTACATAGAAGCGTATTGCTTCCAGCGCGTTGACACTCATCAAGCATAGGTACAGTGTTTTCTTTAGTTCATGCCTATTGACGACGACTAAATTACCATTAATATAATGATTTCCTTCGCCCAGAAGATGATAATAACTAGTCATGTGAATGAGATTATCGTAATAATTAGCAATATCCTTAGCACGTTTTAATATTTCTTTATTCACGACAATATCTTCAAAGACTAATGAAGGATTATTAACAATATTACGTATTATATGTGTATAAGAACGCGAGTGAATAGTTTCTGAAAACGCCCAAGTTTCAATCCAAGTTTCTAATTCAGGAATTGATATCAAAGGTAACAGAGCTACGTTAGGGCTGCGTCCTTGAATGGAATCAAGCAAAGTTTGATACTTAAGATTGCTAATGAAAATATGTTTTTCATGTTTCGGTAATGCTTGATAATGGATGCGATCGAGAGATATATCTACTTCTTCTGGCCGCCAAAAGAAGGATAGTTGTTTTTCAATGAGTTTTTCGAAAATATCGTATTTTTGTTGGTCAAAGCGTACTACGTTGACTGACTGACCTAAAAACATTGGTTCTAGTAATTGATTGTTTTTGTTCTGAGAAAAAATGGTATAAGCCATGGTTACTCCTATTAGATATACATGGATGCGATAATTTAAACTACATCTGATGATGTTTAAATCTTGCAAGCATCGCTTTCACAATCTTCTTGCTGTGCAGCCGGCATATCTTCCTGTGTTTCTTTTGTACCATCACGGGTATTTTGGTAATAGAGTGTCTTCACACCTAATTTATAGGCAGTGAGCAAATCTTTTAACAGCTGTTTCATTGGTACCTTACCGTATGGAAAACGGGACGGATCGTAGTTAGTATTAGCAGATATTGATTGATCGACAAACTTTTGCATGATCCCGACTAAGTGTAGATAACCATCATTACCCGGCATATCCCATAAAAACTCGTAGGCATTATATAAGCTAACTGATTCTGGGACAACCTGACGTAGGATACCGTCTTTTGATGCTTTAATGCTAACATGGCCTCGTGGTGGTTCAATACCATTAGTAGCATTAGAAATCTGCGAAGAAGTTTCAGATGGCATGAGTGCTGATAAAGTTGAGTTACGCAAACCTGATTGTTTAATATCTTCACGCAATCCTTCCCAATCATAATGCAGCGGTTCACTTACGATACTGTCTAAATATTTTTTATATGTATCTATTGGCAAAATTCCCTGAGCATAAGTGGTTTCATGAAACCACGGACAAGCGCCACGCTCTTTAGCTAGATTATTAGAAGCTTTTAGTAGGTAATACTGAATTGCTTCGAACGTACGGTGGGTTAAATTATTAGCACTACCGTCAGAGTAACGTACACCATGTTTAGCCAAATAATACGCATAGTTTATAACACCAACCCCTAGTGTACGACGACCTATAGCGCCGCGATGAGCGGACGGAATAGGATAATATTGATAATCTAGTAGCGCATCAAGGGCACGGACAGTAAGCATAGCAAGTTCTTCGAAATCATCCAGATTTTGAATAGTACCCAGATTTAAAGCTGATAGAGTGCATAAAGCAATTTCACTGCTTTTTTCATTGATATCGTCAATAGGTTTTGTAGGTAAAACAATCTCTAGACATAAATTAGACTGGCGAATTGGTGCTACTGTTTTATCAAATGGGCTGTGGGTATTACAGTGATCTACATGCTGGACATAAATTCTTCCAGTAGAAGCACGTTCTTGCATCATGAGTGAGAATAGTTCCACAGCCTTGATGCGATGTTTTCGAATGCTCGCATTTTTTTCATACGCACAGTATAGTTGTTCGAATTCATCTTGATCAGCGAAGAAGGCGTCATAGAGTCCTGGAACATCTGATGGGCTAAATAAAGTGATTTGATCATTATTAACTAGGCGTTGATACATTAATTTATTAATTTGAACGCCATAATCCATATAACGAACTCTATTAGCCTCTACACCGCGGTTATTTTTCAATACCAGCATACTTTCAACTTCTAGATGCCACATAGGATAAAATAGGGTAGCTGCACCACCTCGCACACCGCCCTGTGAACAAGATTTCACAGCAGTCTGGAAATGTTTATAAAAAGGAATGCAACCGGTATGAAATGCCTCACCACCACGAATCGGACTACCGATAGCACGAATTCGGCCGGCATTTATGCCAATCCCAGCTCGCTGGGATACATATTTTACAATAGCGCTGGATGTTGCATTAATTGAATCCAGGCTATCACCGCACTCAATTAATACGCACGAACTAAACTGACGGGTTGGTGTTCGCACCCCAGACATAATCGGTGTTGGCAATGATATTTTAAATGTCGATACCGCGTCGTAGAAACGTCGGACATAATCAAGACGGTTAGCGCGTGGGTAACTAGAAAACAAACAGGCAGCTACTAACATATATAGAAACTGGGCGCTTTCATAAATTTCTCCCGTAATCCGGTTTTGTACCAGATATTTTCCTTCTAGTTGTTTCACTGCTGCGTAGGAGAAATTCATATCGCGCCAATGATTAATAAAACTATCCATCTTAGCGAATTCTTCGAAGCTGTAGTCTTCTAGTAGATGTTTATCATATTTACCAATTTCTACCAAACGTAAAACATGATCATATAACTTTGGTGGCTCGAACTTACCATAAGCTTTTTTACGTAGGTGGAGTACTGCTAGTCGCGCCGCTAAATACTGATAATCCGGTGCTTCCCGTGATATTAAGTCTGCAGCTGCTTTAATGATTGTTTCATGGATATCAGAAGTTTTAATTCCATCGTAAAATTGAATATGGGAACGTAATTCTACTTGAGACACGGAAACATTATCGAGTCCCTCGGCAGCCCAGTTTATGACCCGGTGGATTTTCTCCAAATTGATGTTTTCTTTGCGTCCGTCGCGTTTAGTAACTAGCAGACTTTGGCTCATGCTACTTTTTACCTATTGACCTATTACCTGTCTGTGTGACCCTTACTTAGTAGCCTTGGCTGTAGTGCAAAAATAGTGCCTCGCCGACGAGAAAATGACTATATATTGGGTTTTTACATTATGTAAATAACAAGATAGTGATAAAGAGACTGTAATGCAAGTGAGTAATTTTGTGGTTTTTGTGGATAACCTAGGGGGATAATTGTTTATTAACATGGTAAGCTGCTATTATGTCAGCGCTTCCTGGTTATCATCAAGTTGTGATCAAATCCACAAAAAGATTTGTTTGTGGTTAATCTAAGGAATTACTACTCATGATATTAGTTTAGGCGTCGCGTATGTAGCATATAATTAATATGAACATTATTATCAAATTTAAATATTTTTAGTAGCGGATTATAATGTATACCGGTAATATGTTGCTCGCATAATGAAGTTTCGTCTATCCAGTTTAGTAACTCAGCGGGCTTAATGAAATGATTTACATCATGGGTACCGTACGGGATAATGCGTAATAAATATTCAGCGCTCAAGATCACCATTAGCCAAGCTTTAATATTTCGGTTAATAGTAGAAAAGAATACTTCGCCTCCCTGCGAGACAAGTCTAGCGCAACTATGCACAATAGAGGCTGGGTTTGGTACATGCTCTAACATCTCCATGCAGGTTACTATGTCGTACACGGCCAAGTTAGTCTGTGCATGCTTCTCAACCGTTTGCTCGATATATTCGATCTTAATACCACTATCCAACGCATGTAATCGTGCTACTTCTAGCAGCGTAGAGCTCATATCTAGACCAGTGACCGAAGCACCTTCGCGTGCCATACTTTCTGCTAGAATACCGCCCCCGCAACCGATATCTAAAATTTTTTTACCAAATAAGCCGCCGGCGCGGTTCAGTATATAGTTGAAACGTAGCGGATTCATACGGTGTAGTAGCTTTAACTTACCGTTTGGTTTCCACCAACTGGTGGCGACAGCATTAAATTTAGTAATTTCGTTTAAATTGACATTTTCCTGCTGCATAGAGTCATGGTTAGCTTTGTAATTCATATTAAAACACCTAAAATGATTATTAACATTAATCAATGCATAAAGTATATTTACTATATTACAATAGGCACAATAGGCACAATAGGCAGATTATTTTCTATATAATCATTAAAATATATCATATCAGTAGTATCACTGATATACAGGCAATCGTCTCCTTTCATGGTAAAAGATGGTATAATCTTTTGAAGAAAAGCTTTATTTTTTATGGAAGGATAGCTGCTCCATGAGCGACCTAGCTAAAGCTAGAGAAATAACACCTATTAGCATCGAAGAAGAACTAAAACGTTCTTATCTAGATTACGCGATGTCAGTGATTGTAGGACGTGCGTTACCAGATGTACGCGATGGACTTAAACCAGTACACCGTCGTGTATTATTCGCTATGAGCGTACTCGGTAATGATTGGAATAAACCTTATAAAAAATCTGCACGCGTAGTCGGTGACGTTATTGGTAAATATCATCCCCATGGGGATACTGCGGTCTACGATGCCATCGTGCGTATGGCACAGCCTTTCTCGTTACGTTATATGTTAGTTGACGGTCAGGGTAATTTTGGTTCCGTTGATGGCGACTCGGCTGCTGCGATGCGTTATACAGAAGTACGCATGTCAAAAATCGCCCACGAATTACTAGTAGATTTAGAGAAAGAGACTGTAGACCACGTTCCTAACTACGACGGCACAGAGCAGATTCCTGATGTCATGCCAACAAGGATGCCAAATATACTAGTCAATGGATCTTCCGGTATTGCAGTTGGGATGGCTACTAACATTCCTCCACATAACCTTTCTGAGGTAATAGAAGGCTGCTTAGCATATATTGCTGATAATCAGATTAGTATCGAAGAACTAATGAAATATATTCCTGGTCCGGATTTTCCTACCGCTGCTATTATTAATGGCAGACGTGGTATTGAAGATGCGTACCGGACCGGGCGCGGTAAAATATGTATTCGTGCACGCGCAGAAGTCGAAGCTGATGCGAAGACCGGGCGTGAAACTATTGTTGTGCGTGAAATTCCTTATCAAGTTAATAAAGCACGCCTAATAGAAAAAATCGCTGAACTAGTTAAAGATAAGCGTATAGAAGGTATTAGTGTCCTACGCGACGAGTCTGATAAAGACGGTATGCGTATTATCATTGGAATCAAACGCGATGCTGTAGCTGAGGTAGTACTGAATAACTTATACTCCATGACTCAATTACAGGTGTCGTTTGGTATCAATATGGTAGCGCTACATAAAGGACAACCTAAAATTTTTTCACTCAAAGAGATATTATCGGCTTTTGTTTGTCACCGCCAGGACGTAGTCACTCGCCGGACTCTTTTCGAATTAAGTAAAGCTCGCGATCGTATTCATATCTTGGAAGCACTAGCGGTAGCGCAGGCCAATATTGAGTCGATCATTGCGCTTACCCGTAAAGCAAATACACCAGCAGAAGCTAAAGCAGTATTAGTAGTTTACGCTTGGGAGTTAGGTACCTTTGCTACCTCTATGCTGGATCGTACAGTTAATGATAGGGTGCGTCCGGAATGGTTAGAAGCTAAATATGGTATCCGTAATGGCCAGTACTATCTAACAGAAAAGCAGGCGCAGGCTATTCTAGATTTACGCTTGCATAAATTGACTTGCTTAGAACACGAAAAGCTCATGGTAGAGTACCAAGAACTATTGAAGAATATTGTTGAGCTGCTTGGCATTTTACACGATCCAGAATGTCTCATGAAAGTAATCAGGAATGAATTAAGTAGTATTAAAAAACAGTATAACGATACTCGTCGTACTGAGATTACTGCGATTGCTTCAGATCTTCTGATAGAAGATTTGATCAACCAGGAAGATGTTGTCGTTACTCTGTCCTATCAAGGTTACGTGAAATATCAGCCATTAAATGACTATGAGGCACAGCGACGAGGTGGAAAAGGAAAATCTGCAGCACGCATGAAAGAAAAAGATTTTATTCATCGTCTACTTGTAGCTAACACCCACGATACTATTCTGCTCTTCTCTAGCCGTGGCAGAATGTATTGGATGAAAGTATATGAATTACCCGCAGCCAGCCGCGGCTCACGTGGGCGACCGATCGTTAACTTACTGCCGCTAGAGCAGAATGAGCGTATCACTACCATTCTACCCGTTCGTAAGTACGAAGAAGGACATAATGTGTTTATGGCTACTGCTAGTGGTACGGTTAAGAAAACATCACTAATAGAATTCAGCCGTCCACGCAGTGCCGGAATTATAGCCGTTAATCTACATGGAGGAGATGAGCTAATTGGAGTAGATTTAACTGACGGTAGCAACGAAGTCATGTTATTTTCAGCTTACGGTAAAGTAGTACGTTTCTCCGAAAATCAGGTCCGTAGTATGGGCCGTGCCGCAACAGGAGTACGAGGCATTAACCTAACTAAGGGTGATAGAGTAGTATCACTTATTATACCACGTGCAGATGGTCATATACTGACTGTTACTAGGCATGGTTATGGTAAGCGAACTGTTCAGGCAGAATATCCAACCAAATCCCGTTCGACTCAAGGAGTTATATCGATCAAAGTGAGCGAACGTAACGGCGAGGTTGTGGGCGCAGTTCAAGTAGATAATTCTGATCAGATTATGATGATAACAGATGCAGGTACACTAGTACGTACCTGGGTTTCTGAGGTTAGCATAATTGGTCGTAATACTCAAGGTATTACACTCATCCGTACTGCCGAAGATGAACATGTAGTAAGCTTACAGCGTGTAGCTGAACCAATGGATGATTAGGAACTTAATGCGTTTGGTATGATTTACATGTTTCAAACCTCATGTATTCGGATATAAAAATATATGGCCAAATTACGCGTCGGGCTGATTTTTGGTGGTCCATCAGCAGAACATGAAGTTTCACTGCAATCAGCTAAAAATATAGTTGAAACTATTGATCAAGAAAAATTCGATGTAGTACTGTTAAGTATAGATAAAGAAGGAAAGTGGCATATCAACGATAGTTCCGATTATTTAATCTACGGGGAAAATCCAAAATATATTTCTCTAAAAAGAAGTAATAAACATGTTGCCATCGTTCCTGGACGTAAACAGTCTCAATTAGTGCAGATAGAGACCTTAGAGACCTTATGCCAGCTAGATGTCATATTTCCTATTGTACATGGTACTTTGGGCGAGGATGGAAATCTGCAAGGGCTGTTACGCATGGCAAATCTACCTTTTGTTGGTTCTCCGGTACTTGGATCCGCTGTCAGTATGGATAAGGATATCGCTAAACGACTGTTGCGTACTGCTGATATTGCAGTAGTACCATCAATAACCCTAACTAACACTAACCGTGCACACGTTAGTTACGAACAAATTATCACTGATCTAGGTTCGTCATTGTTTATTAAACCTGCAAATCAAGGATCATCGGTTGGTGTATCCCAAGTCACAGATCGTATTAGTTTCGAGAATGCACTTACGCTAGCGTTTAATTTTGATCATAAGGTATTAGTTGAATCTACTATTAACGGCCGTGAATTAGAGTGTGCCGTTTTAGGGAATGATCATCCAGAAACTAGTCTCTGTGGTGAAATTGTGTTAAGTGATCACTTTTATTCTTATGAAAAAAAATATCTTAGTGAGCACGGAGCGTTAATCATGGTACCGGCGGCTATCAGCCAGGAAATTAGTAATGCTATCCGTCTGATAGCGGTGCGTGCCTTCCAGGCACTTAACTGCGCTGGAATGGCGCGGGTAGATGTTTTTCTAACTCATGATAATAAAGTACTAGTTAATGAAGTAAATACTTTACCAGGTTTTACTAATATCAGTATGTATCCTAAATTATGGCAGGCTACCGGAGTGAGTTACTCAGAACTTATTACTCGTTTAATAGAGCTAGCTATAGAGCGTGATCATCAAGAGCGATCAGCTAAGTTTGGTCGGCATGAGAGGATTTGAACCTCCGACCCCCGCCACCCCATGACGGTACGCTACCAGGCTGCGCTACATGCCGAAATTATGTTATGTGGTATACACTATTCTTCATTCGTCTAAAGCTAAGCAATGTAACAAAAGCTAGGAGCTAACTCGGAGAAAATCTATGTGGGTGAGTTTAGATTTAAACGGATGACGCTGTATTGCCCATACCTTTACTGTGATTCTTTGACCATTAATAATCAAAGTAAGAATATCGCTATAAAAGCTTTCTTGATTTTTGGTATGCATAATCATTTGTTGATCTAGTTCTATCGCGATAGGTTTAGTATTACCGCCATAAACAATCGCTGGAAACTTATTTACTAAACGTAAGCGGCGGCTTGCACTTGTACCCTGATCTTGGCGTGTTTCAGCATGAATTGTTAACATATATTTTATTATAACCTGTTTAAGCCTACCTCAGAAGTAGATAAGATATTATCTACTAGTAGTTTATTATCAAATATAGTTTCTATATACTATAGAGATCCTCTTTCTTATTCTCAATAAAAATTTGAAGATATCTTTCACAAAGCTTATGTACCATTTCTGAGTATCCTTCGTGCTTCACGATAACAAACTTTCCAGTACCAATCATTTATATTAGAGATCATCACACCACTGCTAGTTGCAGCATGTACGAATAAATCATTATCTAGGTAAATTCCTACGTGACTACCGATAGAGTGAGTATTAAATTTAAAAAATACTAGATCACCTGGTAGTAACTGAGTACTATGAATTGTTATGCCTAGTTTTTTCTGATGTATAGTCGAACGTGGCAGTTTAAGACCAAACTGTTCACTAAAAGTATGTTGTACAAAAGCAGAGCAATCTATACCTCTTTTGGAGATTCCACCTAGCCGATAACGTACACCTTTCCATTTTGCATATTGATTCAGTATCTTCGATTTCCTATCAAAATTATTAATAATGGCTTCGAATGTTAATTCGTTCTTAGAAGCTTGTTGAAAACAATGAGTTGAATTATAGACTGTATCCATAGTAAGTTTCGATTTATGATCATTACTACATGCTGAAAAAAAGACAGCTATCGCTACGGTAAAAATTACCTGTTGAATAGATCTCAAGATATACTGGTATTTTAGCATTATTGGTGTTATTCCTTGAATTTATTTACGGTAATAGCGTTATCATGAGAAAAGATCCGATATAAGCTAGATGTCAGTTATTTGTACTCAATAAAAAACAACTGTAATGCTGTTACTTCGTAGTCGTGGTATCTAAGCTGGCCGCCATAGTTTTTAGCCAAGCAATTTCCTGCGACCAAAGAGCAGGATTAATAGTTTCTAAAATAATGGGAATACCATCAAAACGTTTATCAGCCATAATCCAAGCAAATGCTGTATAGCCTATCTTGCCTTCACCTAAACTTTGGTGTCGATCAACTCTACTACCGCAAGATCTTTGAGCATCGTTTAAATGCAGACCACGCAGATATTTAAAGCCAATGGTGTCAGCAAAGTCATTGAAGGTTGCAACGCAACTCTGTTCGGTACGTAAATCATAGCCGGCTGCGAATGCGTGACAGGTATCAATACAGACACCGATGCGGTTTTTATCATCTATTTGCCGAATGATTTCTGCCAACTGTTCAAAGCTAAATCCCATATGACTACCTTGGCCAGCGGTATTTTCAATTACTGCAGTGATGCTTGTAGTTTTCTCTAGTGCAACATTGATAGACTCTGCAATGCGAGTTAGGCTCGTGTATTCATTGATTTGCTGCAAATGGCAACCAGGATGGAAGTTCAGTAGACTAAGGCCTAATTGTTCACAGCGGTGCATTTCGTCAATAAAAGCAGCAAGCGACTTTTCAAACTCATCTTTGATCGGATGGCTGAGGTTAATCAAGTAGCTATTGTGGGGTAAAATTTGCTCTTTAGTATAATGATACTCTGCGCAGGTGGCGCGGAAACTTTCGATCGTATTTTGAGTCAGTGCCGCTGCTTTCCATTGACGTGGATTTTTGGTAAACATAGCGAATGCAGTCGCCTGTAATGCATGTGCGCGTATGATAGCTTTATTCAGACCGCCTGTGGCACTAACATGTGCACCAATAAACTTTTTATCACTCATACTACCTCGATTCTAACTAACATTAAACCATGATAATTTATATCAATTATAATCTATTTTACCAATTGATGATTAGTGTTTTGTTATGTGAAGTATGAAAGAATAGCGTTATAAGGTAATTTTAGTTTTTATCATCATTTAACACTTATTATGAAGCATTCTGAAATTTTTTATTTTGCAGAGATTATTCCTACACTATGTTAGATAAAACTACTCAGCAGCAGAAAAGTAACGGTCTACATCGTGAACTCAAAACTCGTCATCTGACAATGATCGCTATCGGTGGTTCTATTGGCACAGGATTATTTGTTGCCTCAGGTGCCTCGATATCCCAGGCTGGTCCTGGCGGCGCGTTACTGTCGTACATGCTGATTGGTCTAATGGTTTATTTTGTAATGACTAGTTTAGGTGAGTTAGCTGCTTATATGCCTGTATCTGGTTCGTTTGCTACTTATGGCACGCTCTATGTAGAAGAAGGTTTTGGTTTTGCACTTGGCTGGAACTATTGGTACAACTGGGCGATAACTATTGCGGTTGATCTAGTGGCGGCACAAATAGTAATGAGTTACTGGTTTACTACCATACCAGGTTGGATCTGGAGTATCTTATTTTTAAGTATAATATTCATACTCAATGTTGTTTCAGTAAAATGTTTCGGTGAAGCCGAATACTGTTTCTCGTTGATCAAAGTAGCTACAGTTGTGATTTTTATCATAGTTGGTGTGCTAATGATAATCGGTATCCTTCGTGGAGGAGCGCCAGCTTGTTGGCATAACTGGCAGGTAGGTGAGGCACCGTTCGCAGGTGGTTTAGCTGCGATAATAGATGTAGCGATGATCGTTGGTTTCTCCTTTCAAGGCACAGAACTTATTGGTATTGCAGCTGGTGAGTCGGCTGACCCTAGAACTCACATTCCACGTGCAATGCAGCAAGTGTTCTGGCGTATTCTATTATTTTATGTACTATCAATATTAATTATTAGCCTTCTCATTCCATATACTAGTCCGGCTTTATTGCATCATAATATAAACAACATCACTGTTAGCCCATTCACTTTAGTATTCCGTAACGCTGGGCAACTTTCTGCGGCCGCTATAATGAATAGTGTAATTCTTGCTGCAGTTTTATCGGCTGGCAATTCAGGAATGTATGCCTCTACGCGTATGCTCTACACTCTCGCGCTAGAAGGTAAGGCTCCTAAAATGTTTGCGCATTTGTCTAAAGGGGGTGTACCGTGCAACGCGCTGTACATGACGACTATCGTGGCGGCTTTGTGTTTTCTGTCATCGATATATAGTCATCAAAAAGTATATTTGTGGCTGCTTAATACTTCTGGTACTACTGGTTTCATTGCTTGGTTGGGTATTGCTATTAGTCATTATCGTTTCCGCCGCGGTTTTCAAAAACAAGGATGTAGCTTAGAAAAATTACCCTATCGCGCTGGATGGTTTCCGCTAGGACCAGTGTTTGCTTTTATTTTATGCCTAGTTATTATCCTCGGCCAAGATTACAGAATGTTTCTAGCAGATAGTATTGATTGGAATGACGTAGTAGTGAGTTATATTGGTATTCCATTATTTCTTTTGATTTGGTTGAGTTATAAATGTTATCGCGGTAGCAGCTTCGTCCGCTATGAAGAGATGATGTTTCCAAAATAGCTAACTAGCTCATTACTCATTATAATTTATTATTAATGTATTTTATTACATAGCTATGAATAATAGTAACGAGATTATAGTTTCGTATAATTTTATTGCCTGCTGGAGAAAAATTACATGGTAACGCTGACAAAAGAAGCATCCATGGTACGTCAGGCTTTACTGACACATGGACTAGAACCACTTCTTCGGGGGGCTATGCTAAATAGAGAAGTACGTAAACGCCGTATTACTAAACACATTAAGAAAATCATGACGCTACTTAACCTCAATCTAGCCGATGACAGCCTAGCGAAAACACCACATCGTATCGCAAACATGTATATGGACGAAATATTTTCTGGCTTAGATTATTCTAATTTTCCCAAAATTACTGTTATATCTAATAAAATGAAAGTTGATGAAATGGTAACAGTACGTGATATAACTATAACGAGTACTTGTGAGCATCACTTTTTGATGATAGATGGTAAAGCTACCGTTTCTTATATTCCCAAAAATAGCGTCATAGGTTTATCTAAAATTAATCGTATCGTACGATTTTTTGCCCAGCGTCCGCAAGTTCAAGAGCGACTCACTCAGCAAATTTTATTAGCGTTACAAACTATACTAAACACTAATAATGTAGCAGTATCTATTTATGCAATCCATTATTGCGTAAAAGCGCGCGGTATTTGTGACTCTACTAGTGCTACTACTACTACTTCATTAGGAGGACTTTTCAAATCTAGCCAAAATACTCGTCAGGAATTTTTACGTACTATCACACATCATCGATAATCGATAAAGGTAGCCGCTGCTGATTTAATCTTGATCTATTCTACTAGCGACTGCTCCCTGTTGATCACAGTATTTAGCACTATAACGCCGGTTATAGGGACGTACTGCTGATCCACTCAGTAGTTCGAAACTGAGGGCAGCTATCTGCATACCCGGACGGAGAACCAGCGGTAATTTACCAGAATTGTAACACTCTAACACTATTTGTCCTTTCCAGCCAGGATCAATGCGGTGTGCTGTCACATGCACCATTAGTCCCAGTCGGGCCAAAGATGAACGACCATCTAGCCAGCCAACCAAGTTGGCTGGCAACGCGATTGACTCCATGGTTACCGCTAGCGCTAGCTCTCCAGGATGAAGAAAAAATGCCTCGTTTTTTGTTAACTTAATTTCATCACTCATGATTCTATTCAGTGCCGCGGTGATTTTATTTTTAGGTCCACTTAAGTCAATAAATGCTGCAGTATGACCGCAAAATACCCTAAATTTATTACCTAAAAGCACATCTACCGTTGCCCCGTTAATTCTATTTATCGGTGGACGTGGGAGAATCTCTAGTCTGCCTTCATCCAACCATTGTTCAATATCACGGTCACACAATCTCATAATTTATATTCTCCATGAATAAGAGCATTGATTACTCATTAAGATTAGTACCGCTATCTAGCTTCTATTGTTGTCTTAATTCACTTCACTAGATTACTAAAGTAATTTTTACGTTATTTGAACGCTTTGGAGAGAGTAAGATGTTGACTGGTTTACTTAGAGCATCGCTATCGGTTACCATTATATGTACGTTTTATGTGAAACAACAGACTATTTGACTATGAGAAAAATAGCGCAAAAAATATTGGTTACCTGTGCATTACCTTATGCTAATGGTTCTATTCATCTAGGCCATATGCTAGAACATATTCAAGCTGATATTTGGGTACGTTATCAGCGGATGCGTGGTAAGCAAGTTTATTTCATTTGTGCCGATGATACTCATGGAACGCCAATTATGCTTAAAGCAAAGCAGTTAAATGTTACGCCGGAAGCTATGATTAATGAAATCAACCAAGAGCATCAGATAGATTTAACTAACTTTGGAATTAGCTACGATAACTATCACTCAACCCATAGCGATGAGAATCGGGAATTATCTATTATTATCTATAACCGGCTGAAAGAAAACGGCTTTATTAAGAAGCGTACTATTGTCCAGTTATATGATCCAAAACAGGGTATGTTTTTACCTGACCGTTTCGTGAAAGGTAGTTGTCCCAAATGTCAGTCGCCAGATCAATATGGTGATAACTGCGAACTTTGTGGCGCCACTTATAATCCAACGGACCTTATTAATCCAAAGTCAACATTATCTGGCGTAACACCAGTTATGTCAGAGTCAGAGCATTTTTTCTTTGATTTGCCGTTTTTTAGCGAAATGTTACGCGCATGGACCCGTTCCGGTAGCCTGCAAGAACAGGTAGCTAACAAAATGCAGGAATGGTTTGATCTAGGTTTGCAGCAATGGGACATTTCCCGCGACGCACCCTATTTTGGTTTTGAAATCCCAGACGCACCAGGTAAATATTTCTATGTTTGGCTGGATGCGCCTATTGGCTATATGAGCGCATTTAAAAATATGAGCTATAAACGTAAGGATATTATTTTTGATGAGTTTTGGCACGTTGATTCCAAAGCTGACTTGTATCACTTTATCGGCAAAGACATTGCGTATTTTCACGGTATTTTCTGGCCAGCTATGCTAGAAGGTAGTCATTTTCGTAAACCTACTAATTTATTTGTGCATGGTTATGTGACGGTCAACGGTACTAAAATGTCGAAATCACGTGGTACGTTTATCAAAGCTAGTACTTATTTAGCTCATTTAGATGCTGGTTACCTACGTTATTATTATGCTGCAAAACTATCATCGCGGATTGATGATATCGATCTTAACCTGGACGATTTCATTAATAAAGTCAATGCTGACATTGTTAATAAAGTGATAAATCTGGCTTCACGAAATGCAGGCTTTATCACTCAGCTTTTTGATAGTAAGCTTTCCGCTATACTCGCAGATCCGCTTCTATATGATACTTTTGTGACCGCTTCAGTATCTATTGGAGAAGCATTTAATAACCGCGAAACTAGCCGTGCGATTCGTGAAATTATGGTATTAGCAGATCGCGCGAACTGCTATGTTAATGCACAAGAGCCCTGGGTAGTTGCCAGGGATAAATACCGTCAGCAAGATCTACATAATATTTGCTCTATGGGTATTAATTTATTCCGTTTACTGATGATTTATCTACAACCCGTTTTACCGGCTTTAGCCCAACGATCGGAGGAATTTTTGAATACGCAGCTTAATTGGGAATCAATTATTGTACCGCTGACTAATCATAGGATTCATCCATTTAAAACTTTACTCAGGCGTATAACAAAAAGTCAGGTCAAAGCAATGGTAGATGCTGCCCGTCAATCAGCTATACCACCCTATGATTAGTTTATCACTGGCTGAGCTTAGGATAAATTCGTTAGCTCAAAGCCATTCGGTATGAAAGATACCATCCTTATCGGTACGTTTATAAGTATGTGCGCCAAAGTAATCACGCTGTGCTTGAATTAGGTTTGCGGGTAACATGATAGAACGATAGCTATCATAGTAGGTGATAGCAGCAGATAAGGTCGGAACTGGAATACCATGCTTAATAGCATGTCCGACCACGCTACGTAGAGCCTGCTGATAGTCATTAGCGATAGCTTGAAAATAAGGTGACAACAAAAGATTAGTAATGAAGGGATCTTCACTGTAGACATCGGTGATATTCTGCAATAACTGGGCACGGATAATACATCCTGAGCGAAATATTTTCGCAATCTCACCATAATTCAGATTCCATTGGTATTTTTCTGACGCAGCTTTTAACTGCGAGAAACCCTGAGCATAAGATATTATCTTACCGAGATAGAGTGCACGCCGTATATTTTCAATAAACGCTACTTTATCACCGCTAAAGTTTGTTATATTAGGACCGGTAAGTATTTGACTAGCTGTAACCCGCTGTTGTTTTAACGACGATAAGTAGCGAGCGAAGACTGCTGCGGTAATGAGGTTTAGTGGTTCTCCTAGATCTAGCGCACTCTGGCTAGTCCATTTACCTGTTCCTTTGTTATCAGCTTCATCTAAAATAACATCGATGAGGTAGTTCCCTTCTGTGTCTTTCTTGGTTAAAACGTCTTTAGTTATACTAATAAGATAACTATTTAACTCACCTTGGTTCCACTCATCGAAAAGACTAGCTAGTTCATTATTATTCATACCAAGCACGCTTTTTAGTAACGCATAGGTTTCTGCTATTAGTTGCATATCACCATATTCAATACCATTATGTACCATTTTAACATAGTGACCAGCACCGTCAGGACCAATATAGGCAACGCATGCCTCGTTGTTGGCGCGTGCTGCAATTGTCTTTAGAATTGGTGCTATGAGATCATAAGCGTGTTTTTGACCTCCAGGCATAATGGAGGGTCCTTTAAGTGCGCCTTCTTCGCCTCCGGAAACACCAGTACCTATGAAGTAAAAACTATCTTTTGATAGTTCTTGATTACGACGTATAGTATCTTGATAAAAAGTGTTACCACCATCAATAAGAATATCTCCTTTCTCTAGAAAAGGTTTTAGCAAATTAATCATTTGATCTGTTGCTTCCCCTGCCTTTACCATCAACCAGATACGACGTGGTTTTTCTAGTGAATTAACAAAGTCTTCGACCGAGTAATAAGGTACTAACTTTCTCCTAGAGTATTCAGCGATAAACTGGTCT
The DNA here is from genome assembly GCF_000754265.1 of Candidatus Palibaumannia cicadellinicola. NCBI lineage: Bacteria > Pseudomonadati > Pseudomonadota > Gammaproteobacteria > Candidatus Palibaumannia > Candidatus Palibaumannia cicadellinicola. Next base: position 460,537 of record NZ_CP008985.1, read on the forward strand.
GTTTTTTCTCGTGATCGATTAAAAATCGATACACGATAACCGTGTGTTTCCATATTAAGCGCTAAATTGCGTCCCATTACCGCCATACCAACTATACCTATCTGTTCTGTGGGCATTCACAAACTCCTATTTAATTTATTAAAACGATTCCTACTAATTTAGACGATTAAACCTACAAATATTTATCTAGATTTTTATCAATCGAGTTATTTTGGTATAGATGTTTTATCATTAATTAATGAGTTGCCGAAAGGTGACGTTCCCGTAGTTTAGCGATTACTTTGCTAAAATTTAGAGTTTGATCTAGTAGCAGAACTAGGAGATGATAAACGAGATCAGCAGCTTCGTTAATTAGTTCTTCCTGATCTTCCACTGTTCCCGCTAGTGCTGTTTCTAGACCTTCTTCCCCTACTTTCTGGGCAATGCGCTTAGTGCCACTATGATATAATCTAGCAGTATAAGAGCTTTCAGGATCTGCAAACTGACGTTCTCTAAGTAGCATTTCCAAATGATAAAGGAAAACCCAATCACTAACCGCAGGATGAAAACAACTACGAGTGCCGTTATGGCAAGTTGGGCCTAGTGGACAAGCTAGTATCAGTAGCGTATCGTTATCGCAGTCTGGATATAAGTTAATCACCTGCAAAAAATTACCTGAACTTTCTCCTTTAGTCCATAGACGTTGTTTGCTGCGTGAGTAAAAGGTAACATGACTCGTTTGTTCTGTGACTTTCAAAGCATCGGCATTCATATATCCCATCATCAGTACTTCACCGGACACAGAATGTTGAACAATAGCTGGGATAATGCCGTTAGTTTTCTCCCAATTAAGTCCCTGTAGTTTTTTTTGAGTTAACATAATCGTATTTCGACTCCTTCACGTGCTAAAAATTGTTTTAAGTCATTAATCTTAATTATTTGTTTATGAAAGACAGATGCGGCTAACGCACCGTCTACTTCAGCATCAATCAATGCTTCGAGGAAGTGCTGCATTGTTCCTGCACCACCAGAAGCAATCAAAGGTACCCGGCAGTTTTTTCGTACCTGCTTTAATTGCCGTAAGTCATAACCTCTACATACACCGTCCTGATTCATCATATTTAGTACGATTTCACCGGCGCCACGTTTCTGAACTTCTTCTACCCAATCTAATGTCTGCCAAGTCGTAACTTGTATACGGCTTTCATCACCGGTATATTGATTAACTTGGTACTGATCAAGTTTAACGTCATACCAGGTATCAATGCTGGCCACTATACATTGAACGCCAAAGCGATCCGCCAGCTTACTTATGAGATATGGATCTGCTAGCGCAGGAGAATTAACAGATATTTTATCAGCACCAAAAGATATCACCTCAGCAGCCTGCTCCACGTTTTTAATACCACCAGCGACACAGAAGGGGATATCAATTACTTCAGCAACACGAGCTATCCAGCTTTTATCTACTACTCTGCCATCGGATGAGGCAGTAATATCATAAAATACTAGTTCGTCTGCCCCTTCTTCGGTATAGCGACGAGCCAGCGGTACGATATCACCTATTATTTGATGATGGCGAAACTGCATCCCTTTAATGACTTGCCCATTATGTACGTCTAGACAAGGGATTATCCGTTTTGCCAGCATGCGATAGCCTCCGCAACAGTAAATTTATCTTCCAAGAATGCACGCCCTATGATCACGCCCTTGACCCCACTATGGCGTAGCTTAGCAATATCATCCAAGCTACCTATTCCGCCTGAGGATTGAAATGCAATGCTGGGCCAGTGACTGCATAGAGACTGATATAGTTCAATATTCATACCGGACAATGTACCATCGCGAGAGATATCCGTACAAAGAATATTCTTTATTCCGACCCGATGATGGTATTGATTAATAACTTCTTCAAGCATAACGCCAGAATCTTCCATCCAACCGTTTATTGCTACCCATCGCTTACCATCGACATCTATGCGTACATCTAACGCAAGTACTAAGACATCGGGGCCAAAGTGTTTAAACCACTGCTGTACTTCCTGTGGTTGCTGTACTGCTATCGAGCCTATAACTACGCGATTCGCACCAGCTTTGAGCAAAGCTTCTACATCCGCTATACTACGAATACCGCCGCCTATTTGCACCTGTGCCGGTGTACAGTAAGAGAGTAGGCTCGTTATAAGTGGAATCTGGCGTGCTAATGGATTAGATGCACCGTTTAAATCTACTAAATGCAGTAATTCGGCGCCCTGAAGTAAGTAATCATGAAGGCGCCGCTGTGGATTGTTACCATAACTACGTTGCTGTTGATAGTCGCCCTGATGGAGTCGTACTATGGTGCCGTCAATAAAATCTAACGCTGGGATTATCACTAGTTACATCTCCAGAAAGTTTTTGAGTAGTTGTCGGCCAACAGTACCAGAGCGCTCGGGATGAAATTGCACACCAAAGAAGTTATCCTGTGCTACCGCAGCGGTGAAGGGTTCACCATAGTTAGTTTGAGCTATGGTTGCGTCGCATGGCAGCATAGCGTAACCATGTACGAAGTAAAAGTAGCTATTTTCCGGAATGTCACGAAAGAGGCAATGGTTCACTTTTTGTGTCACCTGATTCCAACCCATATGCGGCCAAGGCAGGTTAACATGATTAATTCTTTTAACAGGAGCTTTGATGATCCCGAGTGTTGTTACACCACCAGTTTCATCACTACTGCTACCCAGCAACTGCATACCTAGGCAAATACCTAGTATTGGCTGAGTAATCACCTGAACTAAATCGATCAGCTTACTATTGTACAACTGCTTCATAGCAGCCTGCGCTGTACCTACACCAGGTAAAAATAACTTATTAGCCTGTAAAACTATATTAGCGTCATGACTAACCTCAGGCTGATAACCTAAACGACGTATAGCAGCGGTGACTGATAACATATTAGCACAACAAGTATCAATAATTACTACCTTCATTACAGCACTCCTTTTGAGCTAGGTAGTGTATCGCCATCCACGTGTATGGCCTGACGTAGAGCACGCCCGAACACTTTGAACAGACTTTCTACTCGGTGATGGTCATTTTTACCTTTCGTGCGCAAATGTAGTGTACAGGCCATAGTGTAGGATAGTGAGCGGAAAAAATGCTCAACCATTTCGGTACTCATATCTCCTATCCTTTGATAAGTATATTCAGCCTTATATTCCAGGTGCGGCCTGCCAGAGATATCCAACGTACAGCGTGCTAAGCATTCGTCCATCGGTAGCATAAAACCAAAACGATTAATGCCATGTTTATTTCCTAGCCCTTTTTTAAGTGCTTCGCCAAGCGCAAGTGCAGTATCTTCAACAGTATGGTGATCATCAATGTGTAAGTCACCCCCTACTTTGATTTTCATACGTAATCCTCCGTGGGTCGCGATCTGGTCTAGCATGTGATCAAAAAAACCAATGCCGGTATTAATCTGACTATTACCTTCCCTATCTAGCCATACCTCGACATCTGTGGAGGTTTCCCGAGTAATGCGTTTCACATGAGCATGCCGATCACGGCGGGTTAATTGATCACATATTACTTGCCAGTTCAGAAGATCGCGTTGATAACGACAGCTCTTAATACCCATATTATATGCTAGGGTGATATCAGTTTCTCTATCACCGATAACATAGCTGTTAGCCTTATCTAACATGTCGCCTATCAACCAGGGCGCTACTAGTGCCATCCCTGGTTTTCGGCAATCACACTGATCAATAGGCATATGGGGGCAAATTAAAACTTGATCGAAATAGATCCCCTGAGAGTTAAAGATCTGCATCATAAAATTATGCGGACCATCGAAATCTTCTTTCGGAAAACGAGAAGTACCTAGACCATCCTGGTTAGTTATCATCACTAATTTGAAGTCAGCTTTTTGTAACATTAGTAGTGCAACTATGACGTATGGCTCTAGTGCTAGCTTTTCTATTCGATCGACTTGAAAATTATCAGGTGGTTCGCTTATAAGAGTCCCATCTCTATCTATAAATAAAACTTTCTGACTCACAGCTACTACTCCTTGCTAGGTGCTAGGGGATAATGTAAGTGCTTTGAGCGCTGCAACCAAACTTTGGCATTCTAAGCGAGTGCCAATAGTAATACGCAGACAATCGGATAATCCTATTTGTTTACTTTGATCGCGTAAAATCATACCTTGATCCCATAAGGTTTGAAATACATGATAGGCTGGATCGAAACGTACTAACAAATAGTTACTTACGCTAGGAAAAACTACCCGTACGCAAGGGCATTGAGCTAATTCCTCTACTAATAAATCTCTATTAGAGTTAATCTCCGTTATTCTCTGGCTAGTTTGGCGGATACCTTCGATACTTAGGGCTTGTTCGGCTATATCTACTACTGGTAGTGATAAAGGATAAGGTGCTATTACTTTCAGTAGTAGTTGGATCACATCAGCGTTCGCCAGAGTAAAACCACAGCGCAAACCAGCTAAGGCAAAAGCTTTGGATAGGGTACGTAGAATCACTAAATGCGGATAATCCATAAGCCAACTGGCCAGACTAGCTGCTGGACAAAAATCGATATAAGCTTCATCCGCTACGAGTAGCGTTCTACCATCCGTCATTTCTAGTAATTTACGTATATCAGATATATTAATAATGTTGCCAGTGGGATTATTAGGGCTACAAATATAAACTACTTTAACACCATCTAGCCTCGTGTAGATTTCAGGCAAATCTAGTTGCCAATTATCAAGCGCTGGAACGGTACGACACTCGACACCAAAAGTTTCAGCGCTAACACTGTACATACCGTAGGTAGGAGGACAGAATAAGATAGCATCTTGCCCTGGCTCACAGAAAGCGCGGATCATTAGCTCTATTCCTTCATCAGCGCCGCGGCAAGCTAGTACTTGGTTGGGCTGTACTCCTGCATAAACTGCATAGCGATTAATCATCTCTTGAGGTTGGCAATCAGGATAGCGGTTAAGATTGCAACCGCGTAGCATATAGAATGTGGGCTGCGGATATTCGTTAGCGTTTAGCCAAATACTACCTTTGGCACCGCCTCCTATCCTACGGGCAGATTGATAGGGCTCTAGTATTCGTACATTAGCCCTAGCTAACTTAAAGATATTCATTGTTGTTCCTTAAGCGCTGCGACACGCAGCGTGACTGCATTTTTATGAGCGTTAAGCTGTTCAGCCTGCGCTAGCGTTTCGATAGTAGGTGCTAACAATAATAACCCCTGAGGACTTAAATATTGCACTGTCATGCGTTTTTGAAAATCAGCTAATCCTAGGCCAGAATAAGTTGCGGTATAACCATAGGTCGGAAGTACATGATTCGTACCAGAGGCATAGTCACCGGCTGATTCTGGTGACCAATCACCTAGGAATATCGATCCCGCGTTAGTAATATGTGCCACCCATTGTTCAGCATCACGGGTCTGGATAATGAGATGCTCCGGACCATAACGGTTACTAATAGCCATGCACTCGGCTAAATTATCGACAATAATAAGTCTATTATTAGCTAAAGCTTGGCGAGCAATGGCGGCGCGCGGTAGTTTTTCTAACTGACTTGCAGTTTCTACCGCTACCTGCTGCGCAGTTTCTGCATTCGTAGTAAGCAGAATCACATGTGAGTCAGGACCATGTTCTGCTTGAGAAAGTAGGTCTGCTGCGATAAAGTTAGGGTAGGCGCCGCTGTCTGCGATAATAAGTACCTCAGAAGGACCAGCCGGCATATCTATGGCAACACCATTTAAGCGTTGGCTTATTTGGCGTTTAGCTTCAGTCACCCAAGCATTACCTGGGCCGAAAATTTTATCGACCTTAGTAATTAACTTAGTGCCAAATCCCATAGCAGCGATGGCTTGAGCGCCACCTACTTGGTAAATTTCCTGTACTCCACATAGTTGTGCTGCATATATAATTTCATTAGTAATAGGAGGTGGCGAGCAAAGGATTATCCTTTTGCATCCCGCGATTCGTGCCGGCGTAGCTAACATAAGTACCGTAGAAGATAATGGCGCTAACCCTCCAGGAATATAGAGCCCTATCGATGCAATAGGTCTAGTTAACTGACGACAGTGTACGCCAGGCTGAGTTTCTATATCGACATCTGGTAACTGTTGAGCGCGATGGAAACAGTCGATATTGATTATCGCTGCAGCCATTGCATCTTTCACCTCTGGTGCAATATGGCAAATGGCGATAGCGATCTCCTCTTCAGTAATACGTAATCGCGGGGTTTCTATGCCATCAAAACGTTGGTTAAAGGTACGGAGAGCGCTATCGCCTTTTTTGCAAACCTGACTGATAATGTCGCTAACAGTTGAGATAATATTCACTGATGCGGTTACTGCAGGACGGGTAAGCAGCATTGCCTGTTGTTCTGCGTTGCATTCACTCCAGCGTACAGGCAAGCATAAGGATAAGGCAGAAGTCATCATTGCTTTACTCCATCATCTTTTCAATTGGCAACACTAGAATAGAACGGGCACCTAAGGCTTTTAAGTTTTCCATTGTTTCCCAGAATAGGGTTTCGCGGCTGACCATATGCATAGCTACCAGATTCTGGTCGCTAGCTAATGGTAGTACGGTAGGACGCTCAGCTCCAGGTAGTAGACTGATAATATTATCGAGTCGTTCGGTTGGTGCGTGCATCATGATATATTTTGACTCACGTGCTTGAATGACCCCCTGAATACGGATCATTAACTTATCGACCAGTGCTTGTTTCGTAATTGACAGCTCTCCATCACGTTGAATCAAACAAGCTTTCGAGCGATAAATTACCTCAACTTCGCGCAAACCGTTTGCTTCAAGTGTAGCACCAGTTGAAACTAAATCGCATATAGCATCCGCTAAACCAGCGCGAGGGGCTACTTCTACCGAACCGTTTAACAAACAAGATTTGAAATTAATACCTAGTTTATCGAGGTATTGTTTGAGTAGATGGGGGTAAGAAGTAGCGATACGTTTACCTTGCAGACATATGGGCCCGTTCCACGCCTTATCCAAAGGTAAGGCAATCGATAGCCTGCATCCACCAAAATCTAATCTACGCAGAATCACATAGCGGGGATCTTCGCCTTGAGCCCGACGAGCAAGTAGCTCTTCTTCTAGGACATTATCACCTATAATTCCTAAATCTACTACGCTGTCCAATACTAGGCCCGGAATATCATCATCACGTACCCGCATAATATCTATAGGCATATTTTCAGCGAAAGCTAACAGCCGTTGCTGTTGTAAATTGATTTTAATCCCGCATTGCTCTAGTAATTGTTGAGATTCTTTGCTGAGTCTGCCAGATTTCTGCATTGCTATCCGTAATCGTGATTTGTCCAACATGATGTCCTCTGCCCTAAGTAAATAATTGACTACTACTGCAAAAAAAAACCTCGGAAGACTTCTTCCGAGGGCTTTTTCTTATGCTGTGGGCCACTGGAAGAGAGAAATGTCTTCCAGTACCTATCGCCTGAAAGACTAATCAGGTTTATGGTGATAATATATATTTATTATAATATTGTGCATTATTTCTTCCAAAAGTAGTTTTATTAAACTATCAGTAAACGTGTTATTTAACCTAACGATGTTTAGTGCAGAGTGCAACACTTTTTTGTACTAATTTATACTTATTAGGTGCAAGTAGAATGAGAAAAATATCAATTATTGGTTTAGGTTGGCTAGGTATGCCATTGGGGTTATCATTGCTTGCTCAGGGCTATCAAGTTGTTGGGAGCAAGACTAGCAAGGAGGGCGTAGAAGCAGTGCGCATAAGAGGCATAGAGTGCTATCAGCTTAATCTTACACCTTTACTAGAGGGAGATGCAGAGGATATTATATCTCTTTTTCAGACTGACACACTGGTAATTACATTACCAATTCGGCGTAACGGAACAGATAATTACCTCTTAGCTGTTCAGCATGCTGTGGAAAGAGCGCGAGCTACCGGGGTGCAACATTTTATTTTCACGAGTTCTATCTCTGTTTATGGTAATAGCCTGGGCTTTTACTGCGAGGATAGCCCTACCGTACCAGTTTCTTCATTTGGTCAGTGCTTAGTGAAGTTAGAAAACTGGTTATATAAGTTACCCTACACATCGGTGGATATCCTCAGACTAGCTGGATTAGTAGGTCCAGGCCGTCATCCAGGTCTTTTTATGTCCGGTAAGCAAGGATTATTAGGTGGAAGCGAAGTCGTTAATTTAGTACATCAAATAGATGTTATTAGTGCCATTAGTCTATTACTTAAACTACCGCACGGTAGTTACCGTTATAATCTTTGCGCGCCATATCATCCACTAAAGCGGTATTATTATCCAGTGATGGCGCGTATGTTAGGTATAAAACCACCTGTATATTTGACCGATCTGAACGAAGACCACCGAAAAATAATAGACGGTAGTCGTATCTGTAAAGAGCAAGGATTTAAGTATCAATACCCTAAATTAATAAATATTAAATCGATATATAATAACTAATATTAGTTTATCTGAACCACTGAATAAGATGATAAGTAAGTATGATGCAATATCACATCATGCCGGTGACGGCATTTAACCAAAATTGTTCACTAATCTGGTGCGACCAAGTAAAAGAAGCTGCATTGGTAGATCCAGGTGGTGATGCTCGAAGACTGTGTCTCGAGATCAATAAATTTCATGTTACGATAACACAAATATTATTAACCCACGGTCATTTAGATCATGTAGGAGCATCCCAGGCATTAGCACAACACTATAGTGTACCTATTATTGGCCCTCACTCAGCTGATAAACCTCTATTCGAAAACCTACCTGGCCAGTGTAAAATGTTTGGTGTACCAGTTATCGACTCATTTTTACCTCATCGCTGGTTGAACAACGGAGAAATTATTAAGGTAGGTATGGAAAGCTACCATGTCCTGCACTGTCCTGGCCACTCTCCGGGCCATGTAGTGTTGTGGAATAAAGTCAATAGATTTATTCTGATGGGTGATGTACTGTTCAGAAACGCTATCGGACGTACTGATTTACCAGGTGGGAATGCACAAATATTAATGCGCTCAATTCATAACCAATTGCTACCTCTTGCAGACGATATCGTATTTTTACCAGGACATGGTCCGATGTCTACCATTGGTCGTGAACGTTGTAGTAACTTGTTTTTACGGTAGCGTGCTAAATAGACTTAAGTGTAACTTAACTATAGTACTGCAATAATAGCCTCACACAGTTGATTTATATTATCTAGTGTGATACTAGCCACGTTGATACGACCAGAATCAACTAAATAAACGCCGAATTGGTAACGTAGCTTCAGTACTTGATTTTGGTTAAGACCGCTCAATGAGAACATACCATGTTGCTGATTAATAAAACTAAAGTCTTGCTGTGCGTTTTTTTCTTGTAATGTATTTACTAATAAAAGACGCATTCTTTGCATGCGTGCCCGCATATGTTTGAGCTCCTGCTCCCATATTGTGCGTAGCACATCGTCGTCAAGAATAGTTGCTACCACGGCTGCGCCATGTGCGGGCGGGTTGGAGTAATTAGCGCGAATAATTAATTTAAGCTGGCTGAATGCACGATCTACTATATTATTTTCTGTAGCTACAATGGTACAGGCACCGACACGTTCGTTATACAAACTAAACATTTTAGAGTAGGAGCTGCAGATAATCAATTCACGAGGCGCCCTACTAAAAATTTTTAGTCCTTTTGCATCCTCTTCTAACCCATAGGCAAACCCTTGATAAGAAAAGTCAAATAGCGGCAACCAACCATTCTGTATTGTTAAATAAGCTAGTTCACGCCATTGCTCTGAGCTGAAATCCATTCCGCTTGGATTGTGGCAGCATCCGTGGAACAGCACCACGTCACCAGTTTGAGCTTGGTTAAGACTAGCGAGCATTCCATTGAAATCAATGACATGATTCGTCGTATCATAGTAAGTGTACTCATACACATCTAGACCAGCAGCTTGAAATATATTTTTATGGTTTGGCCAACTTGGATTACTAATCCAAATACGCCGTACGGTAGTATTTTTAAATAAAAACTCAGCAGCAACTCGTAAAGCACTAGTGCCTCCTGGGGTTTGCGCGCAGCGCGTCAACTTATTGCTGACTACCGTGCTGTTTTCGCCGAATAGTAGCCGCTGGGTATAATTAGCAAAGGTCTCGATACCCTCAATACTCAGATAGTTTTTGCTAGTCTCTTCATCTAGCAGTAATGCTTCAGCTTTTTTAACACTGGCTAGCACAGGTGTATTACCAGTTTCATCTTTGTATACACCGATGCCGAGGTTTATTTTATACGGGCGATAATCAGCACGAAAAATCTCCAGCATACCGAGGATAGGTTCAATGGGAGCAGCCGGTATAGATTCAAACATAAATCGTTTTAGCCCCTAAATAAAAGTTATGATAGTAGGGATAGTTTTAAAAAGATATATGACGCGGGCTTCTTGGGAAAGGTATTACATCACGGATATTTGGTATTCCTGTAATATAAACGATTAATCTTTCTAAACCTAATCCAAAACCTGAATGAGGTACAGTTCCATAACGGCGTAAATCACGATACCACCAATAATCTTCTTTTTTGAGTCCCATATCAATCAAACGTTGGTCTAGTTTTACTAGACGTTCTTCACGTTGTGATCCACCGATAATTTCGCCAATTCCAGGCACTAGTACATCCATCGCAGCTACGGTTTTTCCATCATCATTCATTCGCATATAAAAGGCTTTGATGTCTTTTGGATAATTTGTAACTACGACAGGAGCTTTAAAATATTGATCGGTAAGATAGCGTTCATGCTCAGAACAAAGATCGATACCCCAAAAAACAGCATTAGTAAAATTTTGCTCACAAGCTTGTAAGATCTCTATCACCTCGGTGTAATTTACTTCAACAAAATTGGCGTTAATAAATTCTTCTAATCGGTTAATCGCATTGGTATTAATTCGTTCAGCAAAAAACTTCATGTCGTCAGCACGCTCTATCAAGACAGTTTTGAAAATATATTTCAGCATTCTTTCTGCTAGAGTGGTAATCTCAGTTAAATTAGCAAACGCAACCTCTGGTTCAACCATCCAGAACTCGGCTAAATGACGGCTAGTATTAGAGTTTTCCGCACGAAATGTGGGACCAAAAGTATATATTTTAGATAATGCGCAGGCATAGCTTTCCCCATTCAATTGACCAGATACGGTGAGAAAAGCTTCTTTACCAAAAAAATCTTTTTCATAGTTAACTTTTCCCTGAGGGGTATAATGCAAATTTTCTAAATCTAGTGTAGAAACACGGAACATTTCACCTGCACCTTCACTATTAAAAGCGGTAATTAAGGGAGTAGAAACCCATAAAAAACCTTGTTCATTCATAAAACTATGAATTGCCTGCGCTAAAGTATGTCGTATCCTAGTTACTGCACCAATAATATTAGTACGTGGACGTAAATGTGCGACCTCTCGTAGATATTCAATACTATGTTGTTTGGCGGTGATTGGATAAGTATCTGGGTCTTCAACCCATCCTAGCACTTGAACTATTTTTGCCTGTATCTCGAAACGCTGACCCACACCAATAGATGCCACTACCCTTCCAGTAATAGTTACGGAGCAACCGGTAGTAAGACGTAAAATATCATTGTTATAATTTTGTATAGTCTGATGAATAATCACTTGCAATGAATCGAAGCATGAACCATCATAAATAGAAAGAAAAGATATTCCTACTTTGGAATCTCTACGAGTACGTACCCAACCCTGTACAGTTACTTCACTATCAGCTAAAATAGATCCTTGCAGTATGTTTACTATCGGTATAGTGTTCATTAATTGGTATTGGTGATGAAGAAAAAATAATATCTGCTATTAAATTAATATATTTTACCTAACGACAACAATATAACAATGAAAAAAATGTATTTTTTGCATCTCATTTTTTATTTATAGTTATAGATTGTCTCATGTAAGATTATTTTTACAAAAACTTTGATCTACTACAAATAATTTGTTTTTCTATCTACTCCCATCACTGTATTTATTAAGCAGGTATACTTTCTATTGGGTATTTTGCTATCTGGTGTGTTAAAAGATGTACGAAAATATCGCTTCAATAAACACTATAAATCAGGAGATATCATGTTGTATCCTATTATCAGGCAGGCATTATTCCAACTAGAACCGGAAAAAGCGCATGAATTTACTTTGCAGCAGCTGAAACGTATTACGGGTACCCCGCTGGAATATTTAGTCAAACAATCTGTTCCCACCAAAGCCGTGACTTGCATGGGTATTGCTTTTAAAAATCCACTCGGTCTAGCTGCTGGACTAGATAAAAATGGTGAGTGCATCGATGTCCTCGGTGCGATGGGTTTTGGCTTTATTGAAGTGGGTACTGTGACGCCGCATGCTCAGCCTGGGAATGAAAAGCCGCGCTTATTTCGGTTAGTAAAAGCGGGTGGCTTGATAAACCGTATGGGATTTAATAATCACGGAGTAGATAACCTAGTTAATAACATCAAAAAATCCCATTTTGGCGGTGTTTTAGGTATTAATATTGGTAAAAATAAAGATACACCTATCGAACAAGGAAAAGATGACTATTTGATATGTATGGAAAAAGTCTATCCTTACGCTGATTATATCGCAGTAAATTTATCATCACCTAATACCCCTGAGCTAACGACTTTGCAGTTCGGAGAAATACTAGATGATTTATTACGGGCTATAAAAGATAAACAAGCCGCACTACAAGAATATCATCATAAATATGTACCAATAGCGTTGAAAATCACACCAGATATGACTGAGTCGGAACTTATCCAGATGGCGGATATTTTAGTTCAGCATAATATTGATGGAGTTATTGCAACAAATACAACTACAACCAGAGAATTAGTGCAGGGATTAGATCATGGTTCTCAGGCTGGTGGCTTAAGTGGACGTCCTCTACAATTAATTAGTACTGAAGTGATTCGTATTTTGTCGTCTGAGTTAAAAGGCAAATTACCTATTATCGGCGTTGGTGGGATTGATTCTTTGATGGCAGCACGAGAAAAAATGGTAGCTGGCGCGGCACTAATTCAAATTTATTCCGGCTTAATTTTTCACGGTCCACGTTTAATTAGGGATATCATTAGCGATATTTAATCTAGATCTAAGCAATCATCAACATTGATTTTGTGCTAATCTTATGGTGATATTATATTAAAACTAGTTTTGTGTTTGCTGTACGTATCTATACTCTAGCCTAGTTTAGTATTAGCATTAATTATATTGTTATATTGGTTGCAACAGTAACTTTGACTATATCATGACTATTATAGAGGTAATTTTCTCTATCTCTATTAAAATTAGAATGCAGTAATATCTTTAAATAGGCCAACTTTTAGATCCGTTGCAGTATAAATCATTTTACCATCACAGATTACTTCACCGTCGGCCATGCCCATCACTAGTTGACGGTGGATAATACGGCGAAAATGAATACGATAAGTGACTTTTTTAGCACTAGGTAAAATTTGACCTGTGAACTTTACTTCACCTACACCCAGTGCCCTACCTTTGCCTTCTCCGCCAAGCCAACCAAGATAAAAACCTACTAACTGCCACATCGCATCTAAACCTAAGCAACCTGGCATCACTGGATCACCAATAAAATGACAACTGAAGAACCACATGTCAGGCTTAATATCTAGTTCTGCTTCCATAAAACCTTTGTTATAATTTCCACCGTATTCGGTGATTTTTACTACTTCGTCCATCATTAACATATTATAGGCTGGAAGCTGAGGTCCTCCTTTACCAAATAGTTCACCGCGGCTGGATGCTATTAGATCTGTTTTTGAATAAAATTCACGTTTATCTATCATATTGCTCAACCTTAATTCATAGTAGCTTACTCTTTAGGACTTAGTGAGTTTTTTTTGCAAGCTTAGCTAGCCAGCGTAAGCACCAGGGCAACCCTTGTCGTTCGTGCCTATGAATTTTCACAATGCGCTCGCAGATACATGTGATAAGACTAGATAAAGGCATAGTAGTAAGTATTTTTAACGCATCATAAATAGTATTAATTGGCCACAGAGAAAAAGTATTCTGACGTACTGCGTTAATAACATCCTCATGTAGACACAAATGGCGAACATTAGTTATAGGAATAATAACGCCTTGAGTGCCAGTCAGTCCGCGCTTATGGCACAGCTTGAAAAAGCACTCAATTTTTTCATTAATGCTTCCAATCGACTGAACTTGACCAAATTGATCAACAGATCCTGTGATAGCGATTTGCTGATCTACAGGTTTATCTGCTAATGCGCTTATAAGCGCTACTAGTTCGGCTAGCGATGCACTGTCACCGTCTATTTCTCCATATGACTGCTCAAATACTAGCGAAGCTGAGAAGGGCAATTCCCGGTCTAACTGCAATGCTGACATTAGAAATGCTTGCATAATCATCATGCCTTTGGTATGAATATTGCCGCTTAGTTCAGCTTTGCTCTCTATATCATGAATTTCTCCATCACCAAAATGTACTACGCAACTGATACGCGATGGTTGACCAAATAGTAACGGATGACCGGAAAACGAAAGCACCGATAGGGCATTGACTTGCCCGATAATATTTCTTTCAGTATCTACCATAATCTGTCCTTCGGCTATCTCCTGTTGTAGGCGCTCACAAAGATAGCTTTCACGCCAGAGCCTAGTGCGATAGCTATCCGATAGCGCTGCTGCATTTATCGACTGTATTGCCTGCTGGTCACAGTATAAAGTAGCTTCCTTCAGTCGCAGCGTAAGCCAATGTGGACAAAGCGGAAACTGAAGCTGATCACCACTATAGCGGACCGATTGTTTAATCAACTCAGGCCATGCATCGGAATGCAGTGCTGGTAATCCTTGGCGGTACGCTAAAGTATTGACCCAAGAGCACCACTCTGCCATGTCTGTCGCATTGTTGATATACTTATCTAATTCAAATTCGCCATATAATGCTATCCGGAACAGATCAGGCTCCCTAGCGTTTAGGGCTGCTAATACTTCATTATTTCCTATCACGATCAGTCTTAAATTCAGCGGCATAGAAGGTATATAAACGGGGATTGATCTATTTTCGTTAGCTGGTAGCCAATCAAAACGCTGTTGTATCATCATTTGTTTCAAACGTCGCCACAACATTGGTTGGCTAACTAGCGTATGAGCACCTAGCAGTAAAACGCCACCGTTAACGTAGTGTACTAGACCTGGCTGTAGATTGATCACATCTTGGTAGCAGTATAGTGTACCAAAAAGTTGCTCGTACTCCACCCAAGCTTGCCAGGCACAAATATCTCGAGCGGCAAAATTATCTTCTACCGTGGATGCCGGCTGCAAGTTGACGCTAACGCCCGTTATCGTATATCTGCTGCCTATTGGTTGAGAGGTGGTAGGTATAATTGTTTTAATCGTATCAGCAATTAATTGGAAATATTCTTCCTCTTCTCGAGCGTTAAGTAACATCAAACGGCTGGAAGATAGTGAATGGCAGAGTTGCTGCAAACCGTTCATTAAGCGTATTTGAAGCTTTGTTAGAGGTGAGTCTAGATGCGGACAGAGTTGGTTAAATACCGTCTCAAATTTTGAGGTATCAGGAACTAAATCCTTCCATTCTAATTTGTTATTAGTCAAATTTAGAGAATAATATTTCTGTTGAGGGAAGCGTGATTATACAATGTATAGTAACAATAAATCATAAGATTTATTCCTCATTTTGTTGCGTGAGAAGATAATGCTCTTTTAGGTGAGTCTATTAAAAATAGACATCTAGATAAGCAAATATTTAATAAAGCTATTATCTTTAGTAGCAATAAACTATAGTGCTAATAGCTTATTGCACGTTTTACGACCGTAGTTTTATCCAGCTTTGCTACTTCACCGTAGAAATTAGTTTCTCAAACGTGGTGCTTGTAGTTGCAAACGAATAGATTCAGCTAGTTCATCCAGCGTCGGTTGTTCTGGATGCTCTGGAAAAGCTTCATAGCCTAGCTGAGCTTCTGCCAAATAAGTATGTACAGGTTTTCCTTCTTCATCCTCCATAACAACATGGTACCAAGGAGCTGTGCGAAGGGTATCATCCGCTGCAATTTTGTCTAGATAGGGCTTATCTAGCGAGTATTCTGGATCGACATCTATAATAACACCTAAATACCCAAGCAGTTTATGGCGAACTTGTTGCCCTATACCAAATTTGCTGGCAATCATAATACCTCCTATGACAATATGCCTTAAACTAAATATGGGGGAAACTACTCATAAATCAAGAGAGTCCATAGAAATTTAATCTCGTTCCTAACTTTACGGAATAAGCCAGAGGCATATCTACATAATTAGTTAAACAAACATAAATAGACTACAGGCATTTCACCGGCTTAGGTAGTCCCGCAATTCTGGTAGCCTGTTTAGCAGGTCCTTTAGGAAAAAGATGAAATAAATAAAAACTATTACCTTTTTCCTTGCCGTATTTATGTGCCATAACCTTGACTAACATGCGAATAGTTGGTGATATATTAAACTTGAGATAAAAAGCACGCACAAAGTGTATTACTTGCCAATGTGGTTCGCTTAGTTCAATTTGTTCCTCAAGTGCTATTTTTAACGCTAATGCATCACTCCAATCACTGGGACGTATTAAATATCCTTGAGCATCGGTTGCTATTTCTCTATTATTAAACTGCATTAAGTTGATTCCATTTTTTCTTACTGTATATCATAGCAAAGTTAACGACTATCAGAGAATATTCATTCTCTATACATAACCCTCTTTACAATAAGATTTACTATGTTTATAGTTATCTCTTTAGGGAGGAGTGGTCGAGTGGCTTAAGGCACCGGTCTTGAAAACCGGCGAAGGGAGACTTTCCGTGGGTTCGAATCCCACCTCCTCCGCAATCTAGTCTAGTATGATCGGTAAATCAATCTAAGATGACTCCTGGAACAAACCATTCACGGCGTGAATTCAGTAAATCTTTCACTGACATCGGTTTTGTCCCCGCTGGTTGCACTCGTATTAATATTAGCACACCATCGCTAGTAGCGATCTTAATTCCTGTTTGATCTGCTGATAATACAGTACCTGGTATGCTATTATGGCATATGTTATCTACGTTCGCATGCCATACTTTAATTATATGATTTTTCACTTGAAAGTAACTTACTGGCCAGGGATTAAAAGCTCTAATACAGCGCTCTAACTGAATTGCAGATAGTTGCCAGTCTAAACGTCCTTCTTCTTTACTAAGTTTATTAGCATAGGTAGCGAGCGCTGTGTCTTGTGGTTCTACTACTTGGCTACCAGCTACTATCTGTTTAAGCGTAGTGAGTAAAGCAGCAGAACCAAGTTGAGTCACTTTGTCATACAGGGTAGCACTGGTATCAAATGGTAAGATCGGACAAATTGCTTTATACAGTATAAAGCCGGTATCTAGTCCTGCATCCATCTGCATGATAGTTACACCAGTTTGGGTATCGCCTGCCCATAATGCACGCTGAATAGGTGCTGCTCCTCTCCAGCGAGGTAATAATGAACCATGTACATTGATAGAACCTAGCTTTAGAAAGCTTAGCATATCCTGCGGCAGAATTAAGCCGTAGGCAACTACAACCATAATATCTGCACCAAGATACTCAATGATACGCTTTCCTTGATGTTCGTGCAAAGAAATAGGTTGGAATACGGGCAAATCATATCGTTTAGCTAGTTGCTTAACCGCACTAGCAGATAAATGATTACCCCGTCCAGCTGGTCGGTCAGGCTGTGTTAAAACACCGACTACCTGGTAAGGTGAATGTATTAGCGCCGATAGATGACACGCTGCGAAACCAGGCGTACCAGCAAAAATAATACGTATAGATTCGGACATGACGATTACTATAATATTTAGGTTCTTTTTCCGCTCGAGCGATTGATGATATGCGCTAGTTTTTTTATTTTGTTATAGATGTATTGGCGCTTAAGTGGCGAAAGGTAATCAACAAATAGTTTACCAATTAGATGGTCCATCTCATGCTGAATACAGATTGCTTGTATATTATTTGTTTCTAACTGAAAGTTGTTACCATCGAGATCTAGCGCTTGTACTTTAACATATTGAGCACGGGGAACAAAATAGTATTGATCTGGTATTGATAGACAGCCTTCATCAATACCAGTTTGACCACTTTTGGCCAGCAGCTCAGGATTAATGAGGACTAGACGCTGTGCTTGGCTTTCCGATATATCAATCACGATAATACGTAGGTTAATATCTACCTGCGGTGCTGCTAGACCGATTCCTTTATTGACATACATCGTTTCAAACATATCATATACTATGCGGTGTATAGTATCATTAATTTCAGTAACGGGCTGAGATATTTTACGTAGCCGATCGTCAGGATAATGTAAAATTGGTAATACGGACATAGTAGTCTGCGTCCTTGCTTGATAATAAATTTTATGTATCATTGTAATTACCATTGACTTCAATGGTCGTCAAGATAACCTTAAATAGTTAATAGCATCAAAATGAAAAAAATTGGTTCATTTTTGCTAAATTAGCATGCTAATACATAATTATTTATCACATGAGTACTAACTTTGCTAAATATTACAAATATCGTAGCATTGCTACGTCAGCAACAGGTTATTGCTTATCCTACTGAGGCTATTTTTGGGTTAGGCTGTGATCCCGATAGCGAAAAAGCCGTACATAAGTTACTCGTACTCAAACGACGAGATTGGCAAAAAGGTTTAATATTAGTAGCAGCTACTTATGCGCAATTAACGAATTATATTGATGACAGTAGTCTGAATGTTAACCAGCGAGCACGTATTTTCGCTCTATGGCCAGGTCCTGTAACTTGGGTCATACCAGCTCACACCACGACTCCGCGCTGGTTAACAGGAAAATTTTCCTCATTGGCGGTACGCGTCAGTGCATTTGAACCAGTACAAAAGCTATGTCTAGCATTTGGTAAACCACTAGTTTCTACTAGTGCAAACATGAGTGGAGATGGAGAATCTACAGCACGTAATATTAGCGAAGTACATAAGCAATTTGGTGCAACGTTTCCGGTAATGGATGGTACGGTAGAAGGTAGACGTTATCCCTCAGAAATACGTGATGCTCTAAGCGGCGAATTAATTCGCCAAGGCTAATTATTAACGGAGTTAGTATCATCGATACTTTTGCTGTTTTTGGTAATCCTATTAAACATAGTCTATCACCACAAATTTATGCTTTTTTCGCTGCAGAAATTGGTATTCAGCCTTCTTACGGTCGTATTTTGACTGCACCAAAGCTTTTTGAGCCAACTATGCAGCAATTTTTTAGCACAAACGGTAGAGGTGCCAATATCACCTCACCATTTAAAGAGCGCGCTTTTGCTTTATGCGATTATGTTACCAAGCAGGCGTCGCTTGCTAGTGCTGTTAATACTATATTCAAATTACCAAATGGCGCGCTGTTCGGTGACAATACCGATGGTATAGGTTTGATGAGCGACTTACAGCGCCTTTGTCTATTACATAGAAATAGCAGGGTACTATTGGTTGGTGCAGGCGGTGCGGCGCGTGGGGTGATCGCGCCGCTGATTAATTATGGCTGCCGGATAGTATTGGTCAATAGGACTTTTAGTCGCGCAAAAGAGCTAGTCAGATGTTACCCTAATATAAACAATATTAGCACTTTGCCTATTGAGCAACTAGACGCAGCTAATTTTGATATCATAATTAATGCGACGACTACCAGTATGTTTAGGGAAATTCCTTTACTACCGACATCATTAATTACTTCGACCGTTTGTTGCTATGATATGTTTTATCAACATGGCGATACTGCTTTCATTATGTGGTGCCGACAACAAGGAGCGAAAAAATTAATTGATGGTTTGGGTATGTTAGTAAGTCAGGCTGCATACGCATTTATGTTATGGCATGGTATTTTACCATCTATTTTCCCGGTACTAGAAAAACTACGAGCACAACTCAGATGATAATCTCAATAATATTTTGACTTAAATTAATAGTTTGTCCCCGGTTTGCTAATTCGTAAGTTTTATTACTTGGCTGTTACTGGGTAACCTGCCATCCGCGCCAAAAATTCATATTTTTGCTTTAGTTCTTTTTCGATTGTAGTGGTCAATGCGCTCACCTTATTAGGTTCTATTTTTTGGCTATAGCTATTAAGCCGGCGAAAGCGCTGTTCATTAAATAACGTCGTGGACAAGTCTCCGGTTGGTAGACGAGAGTCTAATATCAACGGCAACTTGCCTTCATCGCTACGTCGTGGATCGAAACGATACAGAGGCCAGAAACCGGTAGCGGTCAGTTGTTGCATTTGAGTATGACTTAACGCAAGATCATAACCATGCGCCTCACAAGGGCTGTAGGCTATGATCAAAGAAGGTCCGGGATAGCTTTCGGCTTCTTGGATAGTTTTAAATGAGTGATTCAGCTGAGCACCAAGAGAAATTTGCGCCACGTAAATATGACCGTACATCATCATACTGATACCTAGATCTTTACGTGCTTTACGTTTGCCCTGTTCGCCAAACTTAGTTACTGCCCCTAGCGGTGTAGCCTTAGACTGATGGCCGCCAGTATTCGAGTAACACTGTGTATCTAGAACTAAAACATTTATGTTCTCGTTTAGACTTAAAACGTGATCTAGACCACCTAAGCCAATGTCATAGGCCCATCCATCACCGCCAATAAGCCATATAGATTTCTCTACTAAATAATCGGCGTCGTTAGATAATTGACGTGCTTGTTCATCAGATTTGTTAGCAAGTATGAGTCGGAGTTCAAGTATTTGGCGACGACGTTCCTCTACCGATACTTCTGTAGCGCGTAGGCCCTCTAGTAGCAATGGAGGTAGTATTGTAACCTGAGTTTTTAGTAAGCGTAATACCCTTTGGCGATGTTGATCGACTGTTAACCGGAAGCCTAGGCCGAATTCAGCGTTATCCTCAAATAAGGAGTTAGCCCAGGCTGGACCGCGGCCATCTGTATTTGTAGTGTAAGGTGTTGTGGGTAAGTTACCACCATAAATAGATGAGCAACCAGTAGCATTGGCGATAAGGAGTCGATCGCCGTAAAGTTGGGTTAACATTTTTATATAAGGCGTTTCACCGCAACCAGAACAAGCGCCTGAATATTCAAATAGAGGAGTGATAAGCTGTGACGTACGAATATCAATACGCTCTAGAGTAGTTGTGTTAATTTCTGGTAACTTTAGGAAAAAATCGTAATTAGCTTTCTCTTCTTGAAGATGCTCTAGGCGTGAAACCATGTTAATAGCTTTATTTTCTAAATTATTACGGTCCTTGGCTGGACATACTTCAATGCATAGACGACAACCAGTGCAATCCTCTGGTGCTACTTGTAGCACATATTGTTTTCCACGCATATTACGCATTTTCACATCTAAAGATTTCAGGCCCGCCGGAGCTCCATTTAGTGCTTCCGGTGCTACTACCTTAGCGCGAATAGCAGCGTGTGGACATGCCGCTACACAGTAATTACACTGTGTGCAAAGCTCAGATTTCCATAGTGGAATCTGTTCAGCAATATTACGTTTCTCCCAGCGAGAGGTGCCTACTGGCCAAGTGCCGTCTGGCGGAAAGGCTGAAACTGGCAAAGTATCGCCGAGACCGGCTAGCATGACAGCTGTTACTGTTTTGACGAAATGGGGTGCGGTATGAGAAACAATTGGTGGTAACATTGGACTCACTTCATTGATAGTGCCTAGAGGAACCTCAAAAAGTTCGTTACATGCTGTTTTAAGCGCTTGCAAATTATGCTCAACTAATTCTTGTCCTTTATGGCTATAGCTTGTCACTACAGCCTGTTGCAAAGCTTGTTGCGTCTGACTCAAAGGCAAAATATTGGTTAATTTAAAAAAAACCATTTGCATAATGGTATTAATTCGTCCACCTAGTTGAAATTGACGAGCAATTTGCTGTGCATCAATAACATAGAAACGTGCTTGGCGTTGAATAAGTAGTGCTTGTACTTCCTGCGGTAATCTAACCCATATCTCTTTTGCACTATAATGAGTATTAATTAAGAATATTCCTCCAGGACGTAGTCGCGTAACCATCTGATACTTATTAATAAAATCATATTGGTGGCAACTAATAAAATCTGCATCACTGACTAGATAAGCAGAATTGATTGGTTTTTCGCTGATTCGCAAATGAGAAACGGTCAAGCCGCCTGCTTTTTTAGAATCGTAGACAAAATAGCCCTGTGTATATAAAGATGTATTATTTCCAATAATTTTAATATTATTTTTTGCTGCAGATACTGAACCATCGCTACCTAGTCCGTAGAATAGTGCTTCTAATTTAGTCTGACGTGGCAAAGTATTCTCTAGCAATGATAGTGATAATTGGGTGACATCATCAAAAATTCCTACCGTAAAACGTGGACGCGGACGTAAAAGTATTAATTCTTTGAAAATCGCTAGCACGCAAGCAGGATCGAACTCTTTGGAAGCTAGGCCATAGCGTCCGCCGATGGTCCGCGGTAGAGTTTTGCGTTCGCCCAAACTATAGGCTTCTGCTAGCGCAGTCATAACGTCGAGATATAGCGGCTCAGCTAAAGCGCCTGGTTCTTTGGTTCGATCTAAAACGGCTACTGCCTGAATTGTCGGTGGGATAATAGATAGTAAATGCATAGCAGAAAAAGGACGGAATAGTCTCACTTTAACCATACCTACTTTTTCGCCACTAGTTAGCAGACTATCAATCACCTCTTTGCAGGTACCAATAGCTGATCCCATAACAACAATTAATCTTTCTGCCTCAGTATGACCGTAATATTCAAACGGCTGATATTCCCGCCCTGTGGCCGTAGTAAAATTTTTCATCGCTTGCTGAACATGAAAATAAGCTTTGTTATACCAAGGATTAGTAGCTTCCCTACTTTGAAAGTAAGTATCGGGGTTAGCTGATGTTCCGCGGAGTACCGGGCTATCCGGAGTTAATGCGCGACTACGGTGTGCATCAATAGCAGCCTGAGGAAGTATAGCCTTAAGTGTCTCATCCAAAAGCGGAGCTATTTTATTAATTTCATGCGAGGTGCGAAAACCGTCAAAAAAGTGGATAAATGGTAAGCGACTATTTAAGCTTGCGATTTGAGCAATCAAAGCAAAATCCTGTGCTTCTTGTACACTGCTGGCACATAACATGGCGCAACCTGTTTGCCGCACTGCCATTACATCCGAATGATCGCCAAAAATAGATAAAGCATGCGTAGCTACTGTACGGGCAGCAACATGTAGTACAAAAGGCATCAACTGTCCTGCTAGTTTGTATAGCGTAGGGATCATAAGTAATAATCCTTGGGATGAGGTAAAGGAGGTAGACAGAGCGCCTGTCTGCAAAGCACCATGTACCGTTGCGATCGCTCCTGCCTCCGATTGCATTTCTACAACCTTAGGAATATCGCCCCAAATATTCGGCCTATCTAACTCAAACCAGGCATTTGCCTGTTCTGCTATAGTAGAACTAGGAGTGATTGGATAAATAGCAATAACTTCATTTATACGATATGCCACTGAAGCTATCGCATTATTTCCGTCTGTAGTGATCATGCTTTACCTTTTCTTGTGGCAGAGAAAATTTTTAGATTATTGATAGCACTAGCGATATACAATATATGTATATGTTAGCTTATCATGCTGCTAATCATCTTTTCCGGTTGTACCCATTCATCGAACTGTTGCTCAGAAATATAGCCGAGTTTTAGTGCTGCTGTCTTCAATGTTAGTTTATCTTTATGCGCTTTTTGGGCAATTTCTGCTGCTTTGTCATAACCAATGTGCGTATTGAGCGCTGTAACTAGCATCAATGACTCGTTTAATAATTGTTTAATGCGATCATAGTTAGGTTCTATACCAACGGCACAATGATGATTAAAGCTATTAATACCATCAGCTAATAGGCGTACTGATTGTAAAAAGTTATAGATCACCATCGGACGGTAAACATTAAGTTCGAAGTTACCTGATGCGCCACCTATATTTATCGCCGCATCATTGCCCATCACCTGACAACACAGCATAGTTATAGCTTCACACTGCGTAGGGTTTACTTTACCAGGCATGATGGAACTACCTGGTTCATTTTCTGGTATACTCAGTTCGCCAATGCCACAGCGCGGTCCAGAAGATAGCCAGCGCACGTCATTTGCGATTTTCATCATAGATGCAGCCAAACCTTTTAATGCACCGTGCGCGTGTACTAAAGCGTCACAAGTAGCTAAAGATTCAAACTTATTGGGCGCTGTAACAAATGGATGACTGGTGAAATCAGCGAGCAATTTGGCTACGCGCACAGCGTACTCAGGATGAGTATTAAGACCAGTACCTACTGCTGTGCCACCGAGCGCTATTTCGCATAAATGTGGAATACTATGCTCTATATGTTCCAGGCTGTGCTCCAACATATTCACCCAACCAGACATTTCTTGACCAAGAGTTAAAGGTATAGCATCTTGCAGATGGGTACGGCCGATTTTTATGATATCGCTAAACGCGGCGGACTTATTGTTGAGAGTATTCTTGAGTTTCTTTATCTCAGGAATTAAATTCTCGCACACCGCTACTACCGCTGCAATATGCATCGCGGTAGGAAACACATCGTTAGAACTTTGGCTTTTATTAACATCTTCATGGGGATGAATCAGCCGTGCTGCACCGCGTTCACCGCCTAATAGCTCACTTGCTCGATTTGCTAGTACTTCGTTCATGTTCATATTGCTCTGAGTACCAGAGCCTGTCTGCCAAATCACTAGTGGGAATTCATGAATATGCTTGCCGGCTAGAACTTCGTCCGCTGCCTGAATAATAGCATTAGCACGCTGATTATCTAGTAATCCTAGTTGATTATTAATGACTGCTGTTGCACGTTTTATTTGCGCTAAAGCATTGATTATTTCTAGCGGCATTTTTTCGTGAGAGATACGAAAATATTCTAGTGAGCGCTGAGTTTGGGCTCCCCAAAGCTGTACTGCCGGTACCTCAATTAAACCCATAGAATCTTTTTCTATGCGTGTATCCGCCATACCTACCTCTTCTCTCTTGTTATCTCATATGAACCAGAGGTAGTATAATTATCATGAAATTTTCATTATTACATGATCTCGTTTGATTTATTTTAGAATCTGTTTAGCAAAAGAGTTCTAATGTATAGCATTATCATGCTATTATTAGCCTATAACTAACCACAAGAATATACATTCACTAAATATATCTATAGATAAAAAAATAATTGATGACTGAGTATCAAGACAGAAGAAATTTCTTCTAAGGTCAATCTAATCCTTGCTCAGCTATATCCATAGCGAAGTAACTAATGATAATATCAGCACCAGCACGTTTAATGGCACCTAATGTTTCACGCACAATCTGGTGTTCGTTAATTGCGCCAGCTGCCGCGGCAAATTTGATCATCGCGTACTCTCCACTAACCTGATAAGCAGCTAGCGGTAAATATGTGGCTTCACGAATATCACGGATAGTATCTAGGAATGCCCCTGCTGGTTTAACCATTAGTGCATCAGCACCTTCCTGTTGATCTAATAGCGATTCATAAATAGCTTCACGGCGATTCATAGGATTTATCTGATAAGTTTTTCGATTACCTTTAAGTGTGGTACCGCTGGCTTCTCGAAATGGACTATAGAAAGCAGAAGCAAACTTAGTTGAATATGCCATGATAGCTGTTTCTTGGTAACCGGCAGTATCCAGCGCAGCACGTATCGCTTGCACTTGACCATCCATTGCTGCTGATGGTGCAATAAAATCAGCGCCAGCGTGTGCAGCAACGACGGCTTGACGCCCGAGATTCACTAGAGTAGGATCGTTATCTATATTATTATTTTTAATAACTCCACAATGCCCATGGGTCGTATATTCACAAAAACAGGTATCAGATATCACTACTATCTCTCTCACTGTATCCTTACAAATACGTGCTATGCGCGCAACTAAACCATTTTCGTTCCAGGTGTCACTGCCAGTTTCATCCGTATTATGTGAAATACCGAACGTCATCACTGATTTAATACCTGCTTTGGCGAAACGCTCAATTTCGAATGCTAATCGCGACTCTGGGATACGTACAACGCCAGGCATAGTGGACAGCTGAACATAATCGCTAATGTTTTCCTCAACAAAAATAGGAAACACTAGATCGCTGACCTTAACATCAGTTTCTTGAAACATAATCCGCAAGGCATCAGAACGCCGCTTGCGGCGGAGACGAGTAAAGGGGAAAAAATGCGACATTTTTACTCCTAATATCTCAAGCGCTTAATGAGTCGTGGTCGCGAATTTGTTTTAGGTCATCAGTATTAAAAATATTTCAAACTATTTTGATACATTTAAGACATAGTATTACGTCTATACTAAACCATTAGTAGAATAACCCAATCTCTTATTACTTGCTAGCTTGAAATGTTTATCGTCGCTTAGATTCAGAGATTCAAAATATCATTTCTTCAAAATATTGATGCTAGTCTCTGACATAATTTAAAAATACTCAAACCTAGTTTTTAGTTATGCTGTGATTTTTTTTGACATTGATCGTAGTATACGCTATCATTATAAAAATATTTGAAGTAATTCCTCTGTAGTTCAGTAGGTAGAACGGCGGACTGTTAATCCGTATGTCACTGGTTCGAGTCCAGTCAGAGGAGCCAGATAATCTTTATCTAAATTTATTTAGGTCTGTTCTGTCTAACTAAATCACTTGTAGTGTAGTGATTAACTCAGTCGTAATAATTACTACTTGATCTAAAGTCAATATCACCTAATACGCAACTGAAGCTTTCTTTCACAAAGTCCCCCTATTCCTAACCACATCACGACAGTACTGGCATCACAAAGTATGATCATGATAAAATTCATGGTCTGTTGTGAGGTACTTATGTCAGATTATAGTAATAAAACAGTTATTGTAGGCATGTCAGGTGGTGTCGATTCTTCCGTATCTGCTTTTTTGTTACAGCAACAAGGTTATCAGGTAGAAGGACTATTTATGAAAAATTGGGAAGAAGACGACAACGATAAATATTGTACTGTAGCTAGGGATTTGACTGACGCTCAGACAGTCTGCGATCAGTTAGGTATTCTACTGCATACGGTTAACTTTGCAGCAGAATACTGGGATAACGTCTTTGAATTGTTTCTCACCGAATATCGCACCGGACGTACTCCTAATCCAGATATCCTATGTAATAAAGAGATTAAGTTTAAAGTTTTCTTAGATTTTGCTATACAACACCTTGGCGCTGACTATATAGCAACTGGGCACTATGTGAGTAGTACTCAAATTCAAGGTAAAAAGCAGTTATTACGTGGGAGAGATGAAAATAAAGATCAAAGCTATTTTCTTTATACCCTAGGAGACAAACAAATCGCACAATGCTTATTTCCGGTAGGAGAACTAAAGAAACTTCAAGTACGATACATAGCTGCAAAATTAGGACTCGCAACTGCTACTAAAAAAGATTCTACCGGTATCTGTTTCATTGGTAAACGTAAGTTACGAGATTTTCTCAGCCATTATATTTCTGCTCAACCAGGGGTTATCGTGACTGTTGAGGGTGAAGAAATAGGCTGTCATCAAGGCTTAATGTTTTACACTATAGGCCAACGTAAAAGCCTGGGTATCGGCGGTAGGAGCCAGGGTAGTCAAGATCCTTGGTACGTGGTAGATAAACATATGGACAAAAACCGACTTGTAGTTGCCCAAGGTCATAAACATCCATGGCTAATGTCTACTGGTCTTATAGCCTCTCAACTACACTGGGTTGATGGCCTACCTTTAACAAAACCGCTGCGTTGCACAGTTAAAACTCGCTATCGTCAGCAGGATATCGGTTGTCTAGTTGAACCGCTAGTTAAGGATAGGTTGCAAGTAAGCTTTGACTATCCAGTAGCCGCAGTAACACCAGGCCAGTCAGCGGTATTTTATCTCGCCGAACGTTGCCTAGGTGGAGGCATTATCGACACAAGAACGCCGCAGTTCTGCTTAGGATGATTTAATCGATATTGTAATATACTATATTATAGGAGTCATTTTGGCTAAAAACTATGTCGACATAACCCTCGCATTAGCTGGTGTATGCCAAAGTGCGCTGCTTGTACAGCAACTAGCGCACCATAGTAAATGCGACGAACACCCTTTTAGGATTTTATTACATAGCCTGCTTGATCTGAAGCCTACATCAGTACGAGCAGTTTACAGCGATGCGTTAGTTAACTTGAAGATAGGATTAGAAACGTTACAAAAAATACTTAACATTTCGGTAGGGGAAGAGCGCGGTGCTGAGTTAGCCCGTTATACTCTTGGTTTAATGGTGTTAGAACGAAAATTAAATCGTAATCGTAGCGCCCAGAATAAGCTCTGCCGATATATCGGCGCACTTGAACCACAACTACTTCATTGTGATATATTGTCAGAAACTATCGTTAGCGCTATAGCTCATATTTATGTAGATGTAATAAGTCCATTAGGGTTACGTATTCAAGTTACTGGGGTGCCAGCTATTTTACAAAATAGTCAAATTAAGGATAAAGTACGTGCGGTACTACTAGCAGGTATCCGTTCCGCTGTTTTGTGGCAACAAGTAGGTGGTGGCCGATTACAGCTAATGTTTAGCCGCCGTCGCCTGTGCGCGCAGACTAAACAGCTACTTTTACAATGTTAACTTTTAGGAATCGTAACAGATGGAATTATCTTCTCTAACAGCTATTTCTCCTATTGACGGCCGCTACAATGAAAAAGTAAGCGCTTTGCGCTCTATCTTTAGTGAATTTGGTTTACTCAGATTTCGTGTGCAGGTAGAAGTTCGTTGGTTACAAAAACTAGCATCTTGCACTGAGATCAAAGAAGTACCACCATTTGACGACAACACACAGAGTTATCTTGAAGCAATAGTAGCAAATTTTAGCGTAGAAGACGCTGAACGTATCAAAACTATTGAACGTACGACTAACCATGACGTAAAAGCTGTTGAATATTTTCTAAAAGAGAAAGCTGTAGCGTTACCTGCTTTGCAGGCAGCCAGGGAATTTTTCCATTTTGCCTGTACTTCAGAGGATATCAATAACCTTTCTTATGCACTGATGCTCGCAACCGTACGTCAAGAAGTTCTGTTGCCGGTCTGGTTTCATATGATTGATGCAGTAAAGAAGCTTGCAGCTAATTATAGAGATATCCCGCTACTGTCGCGTACTCATGGCCAGCCAGCTACACCATCCACTATGGGTAAAGAGATGGCTAACTTTGTCTACCGTATGGTACGACAGTATAATCAGCTGGAAAAAGTAGAAATACTTGGTAAAATTAATGGTTCTGTGGGTAACTATAACGCCCATATAGTAGCTTACCCTGAGGTCAATTGGCACCAGTTGAGTGAACAGTTTGTTACTGATCTGGGTATCAACTGGAATCCCTATACGACCCAGATTGAACCTTATGACTATATTGCAGAATTTTTAAATTGTGTAGCCCGTTTCAATACGATCCTAATAGATTTCAACCGCGATATTTGGGGCTATATTGCCCTTAACTATTTTAAACAAAAGACTATAGCCGGAGAGATAGGTTCCTCCACAATGCCACATAAAGTTAATCCTATTGATTTTGAGAACTCTGAAGGTAATTTAGGTCTTGCTAATGCAACTATGAACTATTTAGCTACTAAGCTACCAATATCGCGTTGGCAACGTGATTTAACTAACTCTACAGTTTTGCGCAATCTAGGCGTTAGCCTAAGCTATGGCCTCATTGCTTATAATGCAACCTTAAAAGGAGTGAGTAAGCTAGAGGTAAATAAGGACTACCTGTTAGATGAGCTGAACTTAAACTGGGAAGTACTAGCAGAGCCTATCCAGACTGTGATGCGTCGTTACGGTATTGAGCAACCTTACGAGAAGCTTCATGCTCTTACCTACGGTAAACATGTCACAGCGGCAGAAATACGATCTTTTATTGATAGTTTATCTTTACCTCATGAGGTAAAGTCTAGACTAAAAGCGATGAAACCGGAGAATTATACTGGTCGTGCTGCTACTTTAGTTGACGAGTTAACATACCATGCAACAGTGCCTAGTGCCACGAGGTCTTCTTGACAGTTATTTGATTTAGGTGATTGAAGCTAGTTCTGTCGTCGTAATCTATATCTATAGATATAGTTATACTTAATTATTTTTCACGGAGAATGATTACTGGATTAATACGGTTAGCTTGCTGTGCTGGATACCAACTGGCTATCAAACTAAGCAGCATAGCAGTACCTAGCACACTGATAACATCCTGCCAGTGTAACTCGGTCGGCAGAAAATTAATAAAGTAAATATCGCTCGATAATAGTGAATGGCCTAGTAATTGTTCTAGCTCTGTTACTAGTTTAGTTAAATGTACAGCTACTACTACACCGATTACCGCGCCTATTATGCAGCCTAAAAGACCAACTAATAAACCATACCAGAGAAAAATAGCATAAGCTAAACAGTCTTTGGCCCCTAGGGTACGTAAAATAGCAATATCGACGCGTTTATTCTTGACTGCCATGACTAAAGTAGAGACGATATTGAAGCAAGCTACACCTATCACCAACACCATAGCAAGATACATGATAAAACGTATCATTTGAATATCTCTGTACATGTAACCGTAACTGTCAATCCAGCTACGGATAAAAACATAGCGCTTCGTTACCTGGCCTGCGTCTTGCACCAACTGGTTAGCCTGAAAAATATCTTTTACTTTGATAGCGATACCATTGATATCCTGACCATTATTCAAATAATGCTGGGCATCTTTTAATGGCACCATAGCAAAGTGCTTATCTATCTGGCTATTTAATGTAAGTATTCCAATTACTTGCAAACGAATACGCTTAGACTGCAACCGTTTCATATGCCGATCTCCGTTTGAGATAATCATCGTCAGCCAGTCACCTTGTTTGATGTTTAAAGTATCAGCTACACCTTTTCCGATAATCATTTGCTGCTTGTTGGCGCAGAAATTCTGCCAAGCTTGAGTTGGCACAAAGCGAGGTAGTGCGCTTAATCGTATTTCCTGTACCGGATCTATGCCTTTGACTTGAATAACCTGTCGTTTTTCTTCGTATTCTACTAGGCTTGTAAAATTAATATAAGGTGTAGCGGCTACGATACCTGGCACCTTTTCTATGCGCTTTATTAATTTCTGCCAGTCGAAGAAAGGAGGATTCACGGGTTCAATTTCTCCGTGTGCTACCACTGCTAGTATACGCTGATTTAATTCACGCTCAAAACCATTCATTGCACTAAGAACAATGATTAGCGCCATTACACCTAGGGATATACCGATAGTAGAGATGATAGAAATCAGAGATACCATACCGCTCCGTTGCCGTCTGTAATGAAAACGCAGCGCAATCTGCAATGATAACGGTATTCTCATGAAATTAAACGGAGCTCAGTTGCAATAAGACTACCTTCGCGCATCTCAAGTTGGCGGTGCAGCCTCTGAGCGAGGCTTAAATCATGTGTTACTACGATAAAAGTAGTACCTTTTTGCATATTGATAAAGCTTAGGAGCTCAAAAATACTCTCCGCGTTGCTTTTATCTAGATTGCCAGTAGGTTCGTCAGCAAGAACAAGTGATGGATAATTTACTAGTGCACGGGCGATAGCCACCCGCTGGCGCTCACCGCCCGACAACTCCGAAGGTCGGTGATAGCTACATTTTTCCAATCCTACCATTACCAGCATTTCACGCGCTGCGGTTAGTGCTACCGTTGATTTGGCTCCTCCTATCATTCTCGGCATTGCAACATTCTCTAGAGCAGTAAAATCGGATAATAAGTGGTGAAATTGATAGATAAAACCCAACCGCTTATTGCGTAGTACCGCACAAGCGGTGGAGGAAAGTTTGTTCAGCAGCTTGCCTTCAAAAAGAACATCGCCAGATGTCGGTGCGTCTAGCCCTCCCAGTAGATGTAACAGCGTACTTTTACCAGAACCAGAGCGGCCCATAATCGCTATCATCTCCCCTTGTTGTATAGAAAAATTAACGTTCCGCAACACATCAATATATAGCTTACCTTCTTGATAACGCTTGCTTAGCTCGTAACATTGTAACAATGGTGCATTATTCATAACGTAACGTCTCAACTGAATTAATAGTAGCTGCATACCAGGAAGGGTAAAGAGTAGATAACCATGCAACTACTATTGTAAGTACAGCAATTATGGTAATTTGCAACGGCTCGATATTCACCGGCAGCACTGCACTATCAAATAACACTAACTTATTTAACAAGCTTACTAACAGTACGCCGATGAAAGTACCAAATAGTACTCCGATAATTCCAATAATAGTCCCTAAAGCCATAAAAACCAGCATTACTTGACTACTGTTCAGTCCCTGTGTTTTTAAAATAGCTACTTCACTCTGCTTTTCCATTACTAGGAGGCATAGGGAAGTAAGAATATTAAAGCCAGCCACCGCGACAATAAGGCTTAGTAGCAATACCATTATGTTTTTCTCCATACGCACCGCCTGGAATAGTTCGCTCTTACGCTCACGCCAATCTTTCCATACTAAACCATCGGGTAAATGTTGCTGACTTAGACGGTCCACGCTCAGAGGCTGCTGCAACCATAGACGCAAGCCTGTGACATAACCAGACGGATAATGCATAAGACGCGAAGCATCCTGCTGATTAACCAGTAGTTGATAGTCGTCTACCTCACTCTTGGTAGCATACGTACCAGCTACGGTGAACAAGCGCTGGCTAGGAATACGACCCATCGGCGTGAATTGATTAACCGAGGGAACGATTAAGCGTAGTTGATCACTCAATTTTACGCTCAGCTTATCTGCTAACTTTTCACCCAGAATTACCTGGTACTGACCGGGTGCTAACTGGTTTATGTGTGTATCAACTAAATAGTTGGCTAGAGGTTCAGGATCAGAAGAATTGACACCGAGCATGACGCCCATAGCTAAACCTTTAGCGCTTTGCAATACTACGTCTCCGATAGTTAAGGACGCAACGCGTGTTGTACCTTGAAGTATGTTTGGTTTTAAAACTGAAATGACTGTAGGGTCTAAAAACCCCTCGTGAGTCGTCAGCAACGCCTGAGGAATAAAACCAAGAATATTGCTTTCTAGTTCTATCTTGAAACCATTCATGACCGATAATACCGTTACTAAGGCCATTACACCGAGCGTAATACCGATAGTGGAAAGCCAGGAGATTAAACTACCGAAGTGGTTTGATACTAGCCCGCGCATATAGCGTAGGCTAATATATAATGCTATAGGCTGATACATTTTGTATTCATTATTAGATTAGATATCAGCCCGGTGTTTGATTCATTCGTGGGCCACACCATGACCAGACCATACAATCTCTCCGGTCTGTACTTGCATTAACTCCATATCTAGGTTTGGTTGTTTAATATCCCCACTAGCGATGCTGTACAGTACATATTGTGCGTTAAGATATCTAGCCATCCTATTGCCTTACTACGTGATTCTAAGCTGTCATTTTCAGAAAGTCCCAACTTCATGCGTGCACTTTTAAGTGTGTCTGCTCTTACTACACGAAAATTACTATGATTAGGAATCAAGCTACTCAGCGTGGCGGTAGCTTCATCAGACTGCAGGCTACCGTTGGTACTGTTTTTTATGGTATTAACCAGCAGCAGGCTGTCTTCGCAGATACCATTAGCTGATATCATATGATTAACGAGCGGAGAAAAGCTTCCTTTCCAGTCAAGATACTTAAATTTTGGTGGCATTAGTACTAGCTCGCGAGTTAAAAGCCCAGGTAGCAGTTCAGAAGATAATAGATCTTGCTTAGCTTCGGCTATACTATTGGTTAATAGCGGTGCTATAGTCAGTAGTATATTAAAAATATATTGATCCTCATCATAAGTCTGATGTTATAATTATAAGGTTAAATCTCAATTAAGTGATTAATGGACCTAGTTGTCTACCACCTAGTAAATGCATGTGGAGATGATATATTTCTTGTCTACCATGAGAGTTACAATTAATAATTAAGCGGTACCCATCATCACTGATGCTCTCCTGTTTAGCGATTTTGGCAGCCACGGAGAACATTCTTCCTAACGCTATTTCATCTGTAGTGTTCACGTCGTTAACTGTTGGAATTAACTTATTAGTAACGATAATAATGTGAATAGGAGCTTTCGGGTGAATGTCGCGAAAGGCAGTTACCAGATCATCCTGATACAAAATATTGGTTCGCATCTTCCTGCTAATAATTTTGCTAAAAATAGTTTCTTCGTCCATTGTATTGTGCCTGAAAGGGTAAAAATTTATTTATCATAAGCTATTAAGTTGCTCGTCTAAGTGGAATAATCGACAGAAATTCGCGGTAGTAGCCGCTGCTAGTTTCTCTAACTTAATGTTTTTCAGTGTTGCCATATATTCAGCTATATCGCGCACATACGCTGGTTGATTCTCCTTACCACGGTAAGGTACTGGCGCTAAATAGGGAGAATCAGTTTCAATTAGCAGACGATCAAGGGGAACAAATCGTGCAGTTTCACGTAATAACTCAGCATTACGAAAAGTAATAATACCAGAGAAAGAGATATAAAAACCTATATCTAGCAATACTTTAGCAGTATCACGGTCATCTGTAAAACAGTGTAATACCCCACTGCATTTCTCAGCTTTTCCTTCCCGTAAAATGGCAATGGTATCGTCGCGTGCGCTCCGGGTGTGCACAATCAGAGGTTTGTTCTGCTCGTTTCCAATACGGATATGTTCACGGAATATCTCTTGCTGCAGTGCTTTATTTTCCTGCTTATTAGAAGAATAATCTAGCCCAGTTTCGCCGAGCGCCACAACGTTCTCTCTTGTAGCTATACGGCCTAGTTCGAATAAGTCATAGGGTTGTTCATTAATGTTCAAGGGATGAATGCCACAAGAAAATAAAATATCATCACGGCGGCCAATGAAGGCTGTCATGTTATCAAAGTTAGGTAGAATGGTACACACCGCTAAAATGAGTCGTACATCGCGTATCTTAGCTTTGTTCATGACATCTGTTACATCCCGGTGTAAACTATGGTAATTGAGTTTGTCGATATGACAATGAGAATCAATTAAAAACATAACTTTCCCTTTTTGTTATAGAGTCCAGGGGTGAGTATACGGATTACTCATATCCCACTCCCAATTTAATAATCGGTACGTCAGCAACAATTTGCGATTAATGCCGCTAACCTCAGACCACTGGTGGTGGCAGTGTAGCCATTGCTGCACTTGACGATGCAGGGTAAGTGAAGTCCAGTGCATTGCTACCGCAGTTATCAAATTTAGCTGATCCGCGTTAACTAAAAAAGCCTGCGCTCCTTGCTGCAATTTGAGTGCATCAATCAAGAGAGTAAGCACCCAATGTAGCGGTACATCCTCATTTCCATTGAGGAAAGGTAGCAAAGTTAAAAAATCACGATGATGTAGTGCTTCTCTCATAGCTACACACAATGCTTGCCTCTTGTTCCAACATGCTGGTTGTAGTAAGGCTAGCGCCGCTAGAGGAGCACCTCCACATAAACGTAGCGCGGTGCGAGCAGCTAAAATAGGATAAGTCTCCTTCTGTTGCTGTAACCAACTTAACCCTAGCGCTTCATCCGGAGAAGGTAATTGCCAGCAAAGACAGCGGCTCAGTAAAGTGGGTAACAGGCATGACTTATCTCTGGAACCAAGTAGAAAATAAGTCTCCTCTGGCGGTTCTTCCAGCATTTTTAGCAGTGCATTTACTCCCTGCTTGGTCAATAACTTGATATGTGACAGCGATACTACCTTAGCGCCGCCCTGATGCGGGTGACTATATAAGCTTTCAATCAAGATGCGGATTGTCTCTACACCAATGCTCTGCTGTTCTTTTTCTAGCTCAATCTTATAATAATCTGGGTGATTGCCTGCATTCATCAATTGGCAGCTATGGCACTGACCACAATTGATGATGGTATTTGGTTTGAGGCACATTAACCAATTACTTAATGCTTGAAATAAGAATGCCTTCCCGTTACCTTTTTGACTATACAGTAAGAGTGCATGATGTCCCTTACCCTGCTGGTAACTAGTCAAAATATTAAGGTAATGAGATTCTAACCAGGGATATAATCTCATCGATGTATTTCCTGGGTACTAAGCCACTGCTCTATCTGATTGCGAATTGCGGCGCTAAATTTTTCTCGCGGCTGTCCAGCATCGATAGTTACGATACTAGAATCGTTAGCTACTAGTTCCTGGTAACGCGCGCGGGTACGGTGGAAGAAAGATAGTGATTCAGCTTCAATTCGATCTAGTGGTGTGCCACGAGCGCGGGCTCGCTCTAGACTCATTGCCGGAGGCAAATCCAGATATAGTGTGAAATCAGGATAAAAATTCCCTAATACCGCATTTCGTAGAGTTTGTAACACCTGTTTATCTATGCCGCGGCCTCCGCCTTGGTAAGCTTGAGAGGAAAGATCGTGTCGATCGCTAATCACCCAGGCACCGCGCGTTAGCGCAGGTTTGATAACACTTTCTACCAATTGTGCACGTGCGGCATATAACAACAAAAGCTCAGCACAGTCGGTAATCGGATCAGATCCTATGCCTTGCTTTATTAGAGTACGTAGTTGTTCTGCCAATGGAGTACCACCTGGCTCTCGAGTAGAGATTATATCGTTAATACCATAGCTATGTAAGATAGCTACTATCTGTTGAATTGCTGAGGTCTTGCCGGTACTCTCGAGGCCCTCGACAACAATAAATTTACTATTCATGGCCTATCCGGATTGACTATGGTGTTTCGTGATAGCTGTTTTTATTGCAAGAGATGTTAGCAAATGGATGCTTGTTAAAATTATTTAGTATTTCATTAGCATTGGCACTGTGGGCTGAGTAAATTAAATAAGGTACGTTCATAGTAACAGTATGAACCGATTGAGTTTACCGGTGCTATCGGCAGCAAAGCATTGGTAATAATTACCTCATCAGCTTGTTTCAGCGCATCGGGGCCAGTAGTGACTTCCTCACATAAATAACCAAGCTTTGGTAATAAGCCTAATACACGTCGGCGCATGATGCCGGCTACTCCAGCATAGCTCAGCACAGGAGTAAAAACTTGCCTCCCATAACGCCAGAATAAATTGGCGCTGCAGCACTCTACCAGATTTCCGTCCGTATCTAGTACTAGCGCTTCATCGCCACCTTCTTGTTCTAAATGAGCTTGTATCAACACCTGCTCAAGCCTATTAAGATGCTTAATACCTGCAAGTAAAGGATTCCGCGCCAGGCGTACCGGATTTAGGGTCAGACGTATACCATTGCTTCGCCAGGTAGCATAGTGGCTTGGTGTGTAGCCGTGTTCTATAATACGGACAGGAGCGCCACAGTTACTAAAACTATAGCCGCGGTTACCACTCCCTCTGCTGATGATCGCTTTAATAAATCCAGAGCCGCCGGTTGCAGCAGCGATGAGCATTTCCTGGCGTAGTGCTTCGATATCTAGCCTATCGAACAACAAACGTTCCGCAGCTTCAGTAATACGCTCGATATGCAATGTCAAAAAAGATATCTTGCCGTCTAAAAGACTAGCTGTGGTAAAAAAACCGTCACCAAACTGACAGGCGCGGTCAGTCAGCGGCAATTGTTGCTTAAGTTGGCCGTTTATCCAGAACATAAATCTACTTATTTATCTCCTTTCGCAGACATAGTGAAGAATAATAGTATCTACGTACTAATACTATACTATTAGAATAGAGCGGAAATTCGTGCTGAATTAAGAGAAACGGCCATGTAGGTAGATTAAGACGATATTTAACTAATCATCTCATATAATAATCTGTTTGTAATATAAGTCTAGCCTAAAAAAGTTTAGGCGATCGCTTGACCGCCTAAGCTAACTTATTGCCGACTTGCCTGAATAAAATCAATCGCTGCCTGAACAGTAGTGATTTTTTCAGCTTCTTCATCCGGAATTTCGGTATCAAACTCTTCTTCCAGCGCCATTACTAGCTCAACAGTGTCAAGAGAGTCAGCGCCTAGGTCGTCAACAAAAGAAGCACTATTGACTAGTTCTTCTTTCTTAACGCCCAGTTGTTCAGCGATGATTACCTTAATGCGTTCTTCGATAGTGCTCATACTTTTAAATTTCCTATCAAAAAAAAATCGCTTACGCGATGGTTTTCGTCGTGTATAAAATCTTGAAAAAGATACCACTAAAATTCCGGCCTAGTCGAACTACTATTTTCTGCTATTTTGCGGTATTTACTATAGACAACGCAAATGATTTTCATGCTTTTTACAGCATATACATACCTCCATTGACATGTATAGTTTCGCCGGTAATGTATGCAGCCTCATCGGAGGCAAAAAAAGCTACCGCACTGGCTATTTCTTTAGGATACCCAAGACGGTTAGCCGGAATCTTGGACAAAATGCCCACACGATGTTCATCTGTCAATACTTCTGTCATATCAGTGGTAATAAAACCTGGTGCTACCACGTTTACTGTGATGCCGCGCGATGCAACTTCACGAGCCAGCGATTTACTTAAGCCAATTAATCCTGCCTTAGCAGCGGTATAATTAGCCTGTCCTGCATTTCCTATCGCTCCTACAACAGAGCCTATGGTAATTATTCTACCATAATGCTTTTTGAGCATTGCTCGTATTACCGCTTTTGACATACGGAATACAGAAGTTAGATTAGTATTTAAAACAGAATGCCATTCATCTTCTGTCATACGTATCAGAAGATTATCACGTGTGATGCCTGCATTATTTACTAATATATCCACATCGCCAAATTCTGCACGCATTCTCTTTAAACAAGCATCGATAGAGACTAGGTCGGAAACATTCAGTTTAATACCTTTACCACTTTTACCTAGATACCGGCTAATATTATCCGCTCCATTTTCGCTAGTAGAGGTTCCTACTACTACTGCTTGCTGCGCTGCTAGCATTTCTGCAATCGCTCGACCAATACCACGGCTAGCGCCGGTAACTAACGCAATTTTATCTTTTAAACTCATTGCTTTTTCCTACTTTGATCTTGAATTACCGTAGCTAGCGAAATCTGGTCGTGTACCGCCATACAGGATAGTGTATCGATAATTCTTTTAGTGAATCCAGTAAGCACTTTACCAGGTCCTATTTCTAGCAAAGTCTCAACGCCCTGTGCATAGAAGTACTCGATAGTTTCGGTCCAGCGCACAGGGCTATATAGCTGACGCACTAGCGCCTGACGGATTAAAGCTGGATCTGTAACAGCACATACGTCAACGTTGTTAACAACAGGAACCTGTGGGATAGAAAAATGTACCGTTTCTAGCATTTGTGCTAATTTATTAGCAGCAGGCTTCATTAGTATACAGTGTGATGGTACACTGACCGACAGCATCTGCGTGTGTTTAGCACCAGCCGTTTTGCAGATGATACTAGCGCGTTCCACCGCGGCTTTATGACCAGCAATTACCACTTGTCCAGGTGAATTAAAATTTGCCGGCGATACTATTTGTCCCTGCGCAGCTTGTAAACAGACTGCTGAAATAGTTGCATTATCTAGACCGATAATGGCAGACATTGCGCCTGTACCAGTAGGCATGACTTTCTGCATTAACATACCACGTCGAGCTACTAATTGAATGGCAGAAGAGAAATCAAGTACTCCAGCGCATACTAGTGCTGAATATTCACCTAAGCTGTGGCCTGCCATAAACATCGGCATTGTACCACCAAGCCTTTGCCAGATTCGCCAGATCACTACCGACGCTGTCAATAATGCTGGCTGTGTTTGCCAGGTCTTATTTAGTTCTTCAGCAGGACCTTGTTCTACTAGCCGCAATAAATCATAATTAAGAATAGCCGAAGCTTTGGCGAAAGTTGCCTTAACATCATCAGGATAGCATGCTGCTATTTCCGCCAGCATGCCAACCTTTTGGGAGCCTTGTCCTGGGAAGACCATGGCAAATGCTGTCACTATTATTTGTCCTCTTAATTATTAAAAGCGCAGTAGCGCTGAACCCCAGGTAAAACCACCACCAAAAGCTGCTAGTAGCACTAATTCGCCTGTTTTAATCCTACCATCACGCACCGCCTCATCTAGCGCTAACGGGACTGAAGCTGCAGAAGTATTGCCGTGCCTATCGAGGGTCACTACTACTTTATTCATTTTGATAGCTAGCCGTTTTGCAGTAGCAGAAATAATACGCAGGTTAGCCTGATGAGGCACGAACCAGTCGATATCTTTGCGAGATCGATTGTTCATACTCAGGGTTTCATCAATAATATGGGCGAGCTTGGTGACAGCTACCTTGAAAACTTCATTACCCGACATCTTTAAATACACATCTGCTGCAGGATTAAGGCGATTGTGATAAGGAAGGGTCAAGAGATCCCCATAACTACCATCAGCATGTAAATGAGTGGAAATAATTCCCGGTTTTTTCGAACATCCTAAAAGTACTGCACCGGCACCGTCACCAAATAAAATTAACGTACCACGATCGTGAGGAGCTGGGGTATTACTCAATACATCAGAACCAATAACGAGTGCATATTCTATAGCACCGTTTTTAACATATTGATCGACTACGCTGAGGGCATAAGCAAATCCAGCACATGCTGCCGCTAAATCAAAAGCTACGCAGTCAGTAATACCTAGATCGCGCTGAATTTGACAGGCGGAACTAGGAAAAGCATGACTAGACGAGGTAGTAGCTACTATTATCATACCAACTTTTTCTGCGGGCATACCTGCCATACTAAGTGCTTGTTTAGCAGCGTAAGATCCCATGCTGAATACTGTTTCATTGGCACTAGCGATGCGACGTTCGCGGATACCAGTACGGGTAATAATCCATTCATCTGAGGTATCTACCATGTTTTCTAGGTCAGCATTAGACCTTATTTGCGCTGGGAGATAGCTCCCAGTGCCTAAGATTTTAGTATACATGTGCGCTAAATAACTCTTGGGTCATACCACATTCAGCGAGGCTAGCAGCTATTTTTTTCGGCACTTGTCGCTCTACGGCTTGTACTGCCTGTTCAATTGCTGTAGTAAATGCGCGCTGATTAGCTGCACCGTGACTCTTAATTACCGTGCCACATAAACCTACCAGGTAAGCGCCATTATATTGATCGGGATGAAGTTGGCTGAATTGACAAACCAGGCTTGTCTTGACGCTATACTCTGAAGATTTTAGCAATGATAGAAAAACTCGTATCATCCCTTCCATAGTTTTTAATGTCATATTACCAACAAAGCCTTCACATACCATTACATCTGTTTTTCCAGTCAATAATTCATTAGCTTCAAGATAACCAATATAGTTGATTGACGATATCTTCTGTAATATTGCGGCAGCTTGATTAATATTACCAAGGCCCTTCGTATCTTCAGCGCCAATATTCAATAGCGCTACACGCGGACGATCTACTCCAACAATTTGCTTCGCTATCACCGCGCCCATAACTGCGAACTGAACTAGCATCGTAGCGTCACACTTAACATTTGCTCCTAGGTCAAGTAACACTGTTTTTCCCTGATTTTGATGGGGCAAAATCACCATAAGTGCTGGCCGGGAAATTCCATCCAAAGGTTTGAGCACTAATTTTGCTAGTCCCATGAGTGCACCAGTATTACCTGCGCTGACGCAAGCCTGAGCACGTCCGATCTTGATTAGCTCAAGCGCAACACGCATTGAGGTTCCGCGACTAGCTAGTATCGCTTGTGATGGTTTTGCTTCACTGGCAATCACAGATTCAGCTGGAATGACGGTCACTCGCTCACGCAAGATAGAATCAGTTTGAACGAGAAAATAATTTATTACTACGGGATGGCCAACAAGTAATAGCTCAAGTTGTGGATAGGATATCAGTGCCTGTAGAGCAGCAGGCACTGTTACGTCGGGACCGAAGTCTCCGCCCATAGCATCTAACGCCAGGGTTAGACGTCTCAATGTATTTGCCTTTAGGAATAATTACTTGGTGATAACTTTACAACCGCGGTAGAAACCATCGGCAGTGATGTGATGACGCAAATGAGTTTCACCAGACACTTTATCTACTGATGTAGTAGAGGTAATTAGTGCGTCATGAGCGCGTCGCATACCCCGTTTGGAACGGGTAGGTTTATTTTGTTGTACAGCCATAGAACTAACTCCTTTAGTATTGATGTTTTCAACGAAATTATATGAAATAACGGTTTGGTTTTTTCATGTTCATGATTTATGAACAGAACATTAATCAAAATATTTATATTCCTACAGACAAATAATGCCAAAAGTATCCTGATAATAACTATGTTATTACATTGATTTATTAGTATGTTTAAACAACATAGGTAATTGAACTTTTGCATCAGATAAGGCGCGCATATTAACTTCGTAACAAACGTTAGTCAAAGAAAAAAGGGATTTTGATATTGCTTTCTATCATGACTCTACGGACCATATTCTAATTCTACTATAGTTAGGATTTTTCTTTATGGTAGGTACGGAGATAAAGTAGACAGTTACGTAATGACTCATCCAACGGAGCTTCAATACGCAATCTTTCACCGCTAGCGGGGTGTTTAAAGCTTAGCGCAACAGCATGCAAGAAGAGCCTATTTAGACCACAACTTTTGAGTTGATGATCGAATTTACGATCACCATAGCGATCATCAAACGCAATAGGATGGCCTGTATACTGGCTGTGCACGCGAATTTGATGGGTACGTCCGGTCACAGGGCTGGCTTTGACTAGTGTCGCGAATGTAAAACGTTCTTCTACTTGAAAGTAAGTCTTTGACAGTTTACCATCGTTGCTGACCCGCACAATACGTTCACCGCTAGCTAAAATATTCTTCATCAACGGCGCCTCTACTGCTTTCATATGAGATTGCCACTGGCCACGTACCAGTGCTAGGTAATCTTTTTTGATGCTTTTCATTCGCAATTGCTCATGCATTAAACGTAATGCTGAACGTTTTTTTGCGATAAGTAAAACACCAGAGGTGTCCCGGTCTAGTCGATGCACCAGTTCGAGAAATGTTGCATTAGGCCATAGTGCACGCAATCCCTCTATGATACCGAAGCTCAGTCTACAGCCACTGTGTACTGCCGTTCCTGATGGCTTATTTAATATTAAAAGATGGTCGTCTTCATACAGAAGAGCTTTAGTTAGGACTGCTACTTTTCCTAGTCTGGGAGAGACAAGCGGTTTATTATCTTTTTGACGTACCGGTGGAATACGTAGCTCATCGCCGCTTTGTAGTTTGTATTGAGGTTTGCTTTTTTTCTTGTTGACCTGTACTTGTCCTTTACGTACCAGACGATAAATAAGGCTCTTAGGTACTCCTTTGAGTTGAGTACGTAAGAAATTATCGAGCCTTTGACCAGCGTTATGTATGGAGATGGTGATAAAATGTATAGAATAATTATGTACTTGAGAAGTTAATTTCAAATCTGCTGTAACCATTATGCTACCTTTATTATGTTCTTAACCGTATGATGTTTAGAAAAGTCAACAATATTTTTATATCATCAATATTATCGTGAAGAACTCTATACACAAGACTGAAATAAAAATCGTATCTGATCGCTAATAGCTAAAGTCGTCTTGCTATGTATGTATCAGCAATGAAATAATGTTTTTATTTTCCACGTTTGCGCGTATGAGACGAGTAATCGAGGAATTGTTTAATTTGCTTAATGCTGAATGAACTTAATAAAAACGAAACGTAGCAATAACGTAAGACGTAATGGTTAATCTAGCAGTTAGAGCTGGAAGCAGATTGCTGCTTGGCTGGCAAAAGGAATTAGTAGTCATAATAAGACGCCATTCCCCCTCTGTAAATGCGATGTGTTTTCGTTCTCATAAAAAACAGGTTACCGAAATGATGCTCGACTTAGCAAGTTACAACTGTAAGGTTAATTGCTTTGTATCAAGTTACGAAGCCGTCGGTGATTACACGGCTATGCGGTTCTGTTTTGCACGTAGCTCTAATGCTCATGCATAAAAAATGAGTAAGTTATGATGAAAAGAATGTTAATTAATGCCACTCAACAGGAAGAGTTGCGCGTAGCCTTAGTAGATGGCCAGAGACTCTATGATTTAGATATTGAAAGCTTGGGGCATGAACAGAAAAAAGCAAATATATACAAGGGTATAATTACCCGCATTGAACAAAGTCTTGAAGCAGCATTTGTCGATCATGGTGC
This sequence comes from Candidatus Palibaumannia cicadellinicola, assembly GCF_000754265.1. Classification (NCBI taxonomy): domain Bacteria; kingdom Pseudomonadati; phylum Pseudomonadota; class Gammaproteobacteria; genus Candidatus Palibaumannia; species Candidatus Palibaumannia cicadellinicola. The sequence continues at coordinate 504,775 of NZ_CP008985.1, forward strand.
TGAGCGTCATGGGTTCCTACCTTTTAAAGAAATTTCTCGTGAATATTTTCCGATTAACTATTCTTCTAACAGTCGGATAAACATTAAGGATGTACTGCGTGAAGGGCAAGAAATCATTGTACAGGTAGATAAAGAAGAGAGAGGTAATAAAGGCGCAGCACTTACTACCTTCATTAGTCTAGCTGGGAGTTATCTTGTTTTGATGCCTAATAATCCTCGAGCCGGAGGAATTTCGCGTCGTATCGAAGGAGAAGATCGTACTGAGCTAAAAGAAGCTCTATCATTGTTAGAACTACCAGAAGGTATGGGACTGATAGTTCGTACGGCAGGCATCGGCAAGTCAGCTGAAGCACTACAATGGGATCTATCCTTCCGTATTAAACACTGGCAGGCTATTAAGAAAGCTGCTGAGAGTCGTCCAGCACCATTTTTAATCTATCAAGAAAGTAATGTCATTGTGCGTGCGTTTCGTGATTATCTTAGGCCTGACATCGGTGAAATTCTGATAGATAACCCAAAAATGTTAGATTTAGCTAAAGAACATATTACCTTATTAGGTCGTCCAGATTTTACCAGTAAAATTAAGCTCTATAGTGGCGAAATTCCGCTTTTTAGTCACTATCAGATCGAATCACAGATTGAGTCAGCCTTCCAACGTGAAGTACGTTTACCTTCTGGGGGTTCGATTGTCATCGATACGACTGAGGCGCTAACAGCAATCGATATTAACTCAGCGCGTTCCACCCGTTGCGGCGATATTGAAGAAACTGCCTTTAATACTAACCTAGAAGCCGCAGACGAAATTGCTCGTCAGTTACGCTTACGAGATCTTGGAGGTTTAATTGTTATAGATTTTATCGATATGATGCAGGTACGTCATCAACGCGAAGTAGAACATTGCCTGCGTGAAGCAGTGCATCAGGATCGTGCCCGTATTCAAATTGGACGGATATCTCGCTTTGGTCTGTTGGAGCTTTCTCGCCAGCGCCTGAGTTCATCATTAAGTGAGTCTAGTCATCACATATGTCCCCGCTGCTGTGGTACTGGTACTCTTCGTGATAACGAATCATTGTCACTTGCTATCCTACGTATCATCGAAGAGGAAACGCTAAAAGAGAATACTCATGAAGTACATGCTATCGTGCCGGTGCCTATAGCATCTTATTTGCTGAATGAAAAGCGCGCGGCAGTTAATGCTATAGAGAAGCGCCAAGGTGGAGTGCGGGCTATTATCGTGCCTAATGATCAAATGCAGACTCCGCATTATGTTGTTCTTAGGATCCGAAAAGGTGAAGAAGGAACAACACTTAGCTATTTGCTACCGCAACTATATGGTGCGGAAAAAATGCATCTAGCTGAGGAGTTCAATGCTGAACGAAAACGTCCAGAGCAACCTGCTATAGCGGCTTTCGTACGACAAGATTCGCGAATAATCAGAGAACAAACCACAGTGATCGACGCGCCCATTCGTAACCTTTTTGGTAGATTGATGTCTAGTTTAAAGTCTTTAGTCAGCGCACCACTACCGTCCACCTTAGAACAAAAGGTTACGGAAAAAGAAATGATGCACAATCAAGATATTAATAATAAAAGTAAACGTAGGCAAAATAGTAATTGTATCCACCACTATCAGCATAATAGCAATAATCATTTATATACTCATCAGGAAACGAGTTATGAAGAACAAAATCAGAAACATCTATTCATTCAGACAGAGTCGAAAATAACCCATGAAGAAGACCTTATAATGGCACAAAACGAGTTTACGTGCCGAAAAGAGCGGAGATCTCAGGAACTAAAGGCTACTGAAGCATCAGTTTTCGAAAGAGAAAAACTAGAAGTACCCCAAATAAACTTGGGTAATCGTAATACTGATAATCAACTAATACAGACAATATTACCACGTCGCCAACGCCGTGCATTACATAGAAAAATCTCTGTTCTTAATTGTCATGAAGCAGAAATCATTGTACCTAAGCAGACAGTAAATACTACCAATACGACTAATAGCTCTACCACATCTTTGACTAATACCGCTGAGAATACAGTGAATAGAGAGTATTATCGCAGTCGATCACGCAGGTCACTGCGTCATCTACGTGTCAGCGGGCAACGTCGTCGTCGTTATCGTAACGAACGTTATCCACTCTCTTCGCCGGTACCATTGAACCGTGCAGTATTTTCACCAGAAATGGCGTCGGGCAAAGTTTGGGTCAGCTATCCGGTGAATCCTATAGAGCGAAAAGAGCAGGAAGTAATTAGAGTACAATCCGCTCAGAATGTCTCAGATATTGAATTGCGCGTAAAACGTGCGATATCATGACACTGCCAGGTCAACACTAATATATCCCGTATAGAATGAAGTGATAATGGATCAGTAAAAGACGGCTTCACTCGGAAATTAATGACTAAGATGCCTGCTATTTTCATCTAACTAACCTAACTTGATACCTATCAAAGAAACGGAAAATAACTTCATGACGGTACAACCAGTAGAAATTAAAATTCGCCGGCCAGATGATTGGCATGTTCATTTGCGTGATCATGATATGTTGCGTACTGTACTACCTTATACTAGTAGGTATTTTGGTCGTGCAATTATTATGCCAAATATTATACCTCCAATTACAACTATTATCCAAGCTAGAGCTTATCGGAAACGTATTATTGCAGCGCTGCCGGCAGGACATAGATTTCAACCTTTGATGACCTGCTACCTTACTGGATCCCTGACAAAACAGGAACTTATTGAAGGTTTTCAACAAGATGTTTTTACTGCTGTTAAGCTTTATCCAGCTAGCACTACCATAAACTCAAAATATGGAGTGACTGATCTCACTACCTTTTATCCGATATTATCTACTATGCAAGATCTCGGTATACCCTTGTTAATTCACGGCGAAGTGACTACCGCCGAAATTGATATTTTTGATCGTGAAGCACGCTGTATTGAACAGGTTATAGAGCCTATACATCGCAAATTTCAGGCGTTGAAAATAGTCTTTGAGCATATAACTACTAAAGAGGCCGTTGATTATATTCTAGAAGGAGATCGCTATCTTGGAGCAACGGTTACTCCGCAGCATTTGATGTTTAACCGCAACCATATGCTAGTTGGTGGAATTCATCCCCACCTTTATTGTCTTCCTATCCTTAAACGTAGTAGTCACCAGCAGGCACTACGTGCTGCAGTGACTAGTGGTTGCGATCGTTTTTTCTTAGGCACCGATACCGCACCACATGTTCGTTATCGTAAAGAGTCTGATTGTGGGTGCGCCGGAGTTTTCAACGCACCTGTCGCGTTGCCTACTTATGCTACTGTTTTTGAAGAACTTGGTGCGTTGGAATACTTTGAGGCTTTTTGTTCCCTAAATGGACCACGTTTTTATGGATTGCCTTTGAATAAAGATTTCATTTCTCTTAAACGTGATGATTACTGTCAACCAGAGACGATATCTTTAGCTAATGGAGAAACAGTAGTATGTTTTCTAGCACAACAGCTATTACACTGGACTGTTATTGATTAATTATTTCCCTGAATCATAGGATTTAGTAGTCACTTATAGTTACTACTCTATAATGAGATAAAGTTAGATAAAAAAATTTTTTTGTTGTATTTTTAAATAAATTGCATGATAAAAGCATTATTTTTAACAATTCTAAAATAAATCGAGCATATAATATTATTTTGCGCTTTTTATGTTTTATGGATATATCATGATTACATTATGGAAAATAATAGCTAATCCTTTTAGATGGAGTTGGCGCTTACTTATTTTTATCCGTGAGTTTATTTTGAATATCTTTGTAGTACTTCTGATCGTGATTGTTGTAAGCATTTACCTGCAGATTACTCATACCACACCGTCCATGACGACAGGTGCTCTAGTTATGGATCTAACTGGCATCATTGTGGATAAGTCGGCAATGAAGAATAAATTTAGACTGCTTGGTCGTGAATTACTTGGAACTGCAAGTAATAGGATACAAGAAAATTCATTATTCGATGTCGTTGAGATACTTCGTCAGGCTAAAAACAATACTCATATAACTGGTTTAGTACTCTCATTAAAAAATTTTTATGGTGCAGATCAAGCTTCCCTACAGTACATCGGTAAAGCGCTGCGTGAATTCCGCGATAGTGGTAAACCTATTTATGCCATCGGTGAGAGTTACAGCCAGGCGCAGTATTTTCTTGCGAGCTATGCCAACAAAATTTACCTTATGCCACATGGTATGGTCGATTTACATGGTTTTGCTACTCATAACTTTTATTATAAGTCTTTATTAGATAAGCTCAAAGTTAATAGTTATATTTTCCGTGTAGGTAAATATAAATCCGCAGCAGAGCCGTTCTTACGCGATAATATGTCTAAAGCTGCGAGGGATGCAGACAGTCGTTGGGTTGGACAGCTGTGGCAACATTATCTTGATATAGTAGCTGGAAATCGCCAGGTGACACCACAACAGTTCTTTCCCCGTTTTCCCACCTTACTTGCTGGATTACGTGCTGTTAACGGCGATACGGCACAGTTTGCGCTTCAGAATAAATGGGTGGACGAAGTCGCTTCTCGTTCTACCATTGATAAAGCAATGACTCAAGCCTTCGGTTGGAATGAGCAGAGTCAATCATTTAATGCAACGAGTATCTATGATTATCAGCAAATTTATACTAGCCAGCAGAGCGCCGCACAAAGCGCACAAAGCGCACAAAGCGCACAAATTGCTGTGATCTTTGCAAATGGCGCAATAACCGATGGACCAGAAAAGCCTGGATCTATGAGTAGTGATACCACAGCTCTTCAAATACGCGATGCTCGTTTAAATCCAAACATCAAAGCAATTGTCTTTAGGGTTAATAGTCCAGGTGGTAGTGTCAGTGCCTCGGAAATCATTCGTAGCGAATTAGTCGCAGTGCGCGACGCTAACAAACCTATAGTTATCTCTATGGGTGGCATGGCTGCCTCTGGCGGTTACTGGATATCTACCCCAGGAAATATGATTATCGCTAGTCCCAGTACCATTACTGGCTCTATTGGTATCTTTGGTATAATCCATACGATAGAGAATTTGCTTGATCGTATTGGGGTACATACTGATGGCGTGACTACTTCGCCAATAGCGGGAATGTCGATAACCCAAAAATTACCAGTCGAGTTCTCACAAATTATGCAGCTTAACGTCGAAAATGGTTATAAAAAATTCATCACCCTAGTCGCGGAATCCCGTAACAAAACCATGGATGAAATAGAAAAAATTGCTCAGGGTCATGTATGGATAGGTAGCGATGCCATAAATAAAGGTTTGGTCGATAAATTAGGTGATTTTGATGATGCTGTTAATAAAGCTGCTGAGTTAGCTAACATTGAGCAGTATCAACTCAATTGGTATCTGAATGAGCCTAATTTTATGAACATGCTATTAACACAAATAAATGCTGCAGTGTTGGCTGTTCTGCCGAACACGATTAGCGAGATAGCACAGCTTATGAACAAAGATGCTGCCTTGGGTTTTGTCGATCCGCAAAACTGCTATGCATTATGCATTAATTGTGACAAAGATGGGAATAAAATACATAGCAACTGAAGACAAACATCTTTTTACTAGTGCTGACAGATTTATGCTAGCATAACCATAAAATTTTATTAATTTTTAATTACTGGTGAAATGATGACTATCAAAATAGGTATCAACGGTTTTGGTCGTATTGGCCGTATGATTTTCCGCGCGGCGCAGAAACGTGATGACATTGAAATAATTGCCATTAACGACTTATTGGATATTGACTATATGAGTTATATGTTGAAATATGACTCAACTCATGGTCTATTTAGTGGAACAGTCGTAGTAGGTAATAATCATCTTATTGTTAATGGTAAAACTATCCGTTGTACCTCCGAAAGAGATCCGATTTATCTAAAATGGAATGAGGTTGGCGTAGACATCGTTACTGAAGCAACGGGACTTTTCCTAACCGATGTAACTGCACGTAAGCATATCACTGCTGGAGCTAAGAAAGTGGTGCTGACTGGACCATCTCAAGATAACACGCCTATGTTTGTAATGGGTGTTAATCATAAGTCTTATGATGGGCAGGACATTGTGTCTAACGCTTCATGCACGACTAACTGTCTAGCTCCACTAGCTAAAGTAATCAATGACCAATTTGGTATCGTTGAAGCATTAATGACCACTGTACATGCTATAACAGCGACTCAAAAAACCGTTGATAGCCCTTCGCATAAAGACTGGCGCGGTGGTAGAGGAGCATTTCAAAACATTATTCCGTCCTTAACTGGAGCTGCAAAAGCAGTCGGTAAAGTAATTCCTCAGCTGAATGGTAAGCTAACAGGTATATCTTTCCGTGTTCCTACTCCCAATGTATCGGTAGTAGATTTGACGGCACGTCTGGAAAAATCTACTTCGTACGAAGAAATTTGCTCTGTTATCAAACAAAACTCAGAAGGTGAACTAAAAGGTATAATGGGTTATACCGATGAAAACGTCGTTTCAACTGATTTTAACGGCGAAACATTAACTTCGGTTTTCGATGCTAAAGCTGGTTTAGCTCTAAATAAAAACTTTGTCAAACTAGTTGCCTGGTATGATAATGAAACAGGATATTCCAATAAAGTTTTAGATCTGATCTCTTATATTGCTAATAGGTAATATGGTTACAAAAATGCTGTCAATCAATGATTGGTATTTTCTTAGTCGTGCATATCTATCTATAACTTAGGTTGACAGCTTAATCAATATTCTAGTATGTCTTGTTTTTTGATTAAAAATGGTAAATTTTTTACATCGCTGTTCTATCACTCGCAAAGCCTGGTTATTACTTGCACTTACTGCTTTTATTTTGGAATTGGTCGGGCTCTATTTTCAGTACTTTATGTTTATCAACCCTTGCGTTCTATGTATCTACCAACGTTTTGCACTTTATGGCATAATGATTGGAGGTCTTGTAGGAGCTATATCACCTTCGACACCATTACGTTTTATTGGACTTGGTTTTTGGCTTTACAGCGCCTGGAAAGGATTGCGATCAGCTATAATCCATACTGATATTCAGCTGTATCCTTCCCCTTTTTTCGTATGTGATTTTTTTGTTAGTTTCCCTAGTTGGTTGAAACTCGATCAATTGTTGCCAGCTATATTTAGTGCCACTGGTAATTGTACCGTACATCCGTTTCACTTTCTTTCACTCGCAATCACACAATGGATGATCATAATCTTCTCTATCTATCTATTCATTGGTTTAATTATATTATTAGTACAATTTGTTTTGGTGTATCAAAACAAAAACATCAAATACTAAACCTAGATAATATAAATCATAGATCTAATCTTGATGCTAGAACTTCTAGTTCGGCTTGATCATTATCATTTGATAGGTAACAACAAATATTTTTTCCTACGTTTATATTACTTAGTGTATTGTCTGGATATAACGGTACCTATAACATGCATGCGGTACGATAAAATCATGAAATATCGCATCTCGTAAATAAATGAGAAAAAATACATGTATAAATCTGAGTCAGAATAGATGACACAAAAGCCTATTGATCTCAAAGGCAGTAGTTTTACTTTATCAGTCATTCATCTTCATGATGCGCCGCCAGAAGAAATAAGCCGGGCAATACAGGAAAAAGTAAAACAAGCACCTCAATTACTACAAAATGCGCCGGTTATCATCAATGTTGCCAGTCTTAACAGAGAATGCAATTGGATGGAGTTGTCCAGGGCGGTATTAGCAACTGGGCTACATGTGGTTGCTATTAGCGGCTGTAATAATTCTACACTTAAAAATAAGATTATTTGTAGCGGGTTACCGTTACTGACCGAAGGCAAAGCACTTAAATCAGGAGAATCTACATTATCTATTGCAAAAACACTACTTATTAATACCCCTGTCCGTTCCGGACAACAGATTTATGCGCGTAACAGCGATTTAATCATAACAAATAGCGTAAGCGCTGGTGCAGAACTGATTGCTGATGGCCATATTCATATTTATGGCATGATGCGGGGGCGTGCACTAGCCGGTGCATCAGGAGATGGAGAGTGTCAAATTTTCTGTAGTAATTTATCTCCAGAACTAGTCTCTATTGCCGGTGAATATTGGCTAAGCGATCAAATACCGGCAGAGTTTTCAGGTAAAGCTGGGCGTATTTACCTACACTATGGTGTACTTTCTATTAAATCTTTAATCCCTTGACAAAGGAATCATTTTATGGCACGCATTATAGTTGTTACTTCAGGTAAAGGTGGCGTTGGTAAAACCACATCTAGCGCAGCTATTGCTACCGGTTTAGCCCGTAAAAGTAACAAAACAGTGGTTATTGATTTTGATATTGGTTTACGCAATCTAGATTTAATTATGGGTTGCGAACGTAGAGTAGTATATGACTTCGTCAATGTTATTCAGGGTGATGCGACTATCAATCAGGCGTTGATAAAAGATAAACGTACCGAAAATCTTTATATTCTACCTGCGTCTCAGACACGTGATAAAGACGTACTTACTCGTTCTGGGGTGGAAAAAGTACTCAATAATTTGAATGATATGGGTTTCGACTTCATGGTATGCGATTCCCCAGCTGGAATTGAAAATGGGGCATTGATGGCGCTTTACTTTGCTGATGAAGCGATTATTACCACTAATCCAGAAGTATCATCAGTCCGCGACTCAGATCGTATATTGGGTATTTTGTCCTCAAAATCTCGCCGCGCTGAAAACAATATGGCACCAATTAAGGAGTACTTGTTGCTAACTCGCTACAACCCTGGTCGCGTTAACCGTGGCGATATGCTAAGTATGGAAGACGTAATTGATATATTGAGAATTCCATTGGTAGGTGTAATACCTGAAGATCCATTAGTTTTACGTTCCTCAAATCAAGGTGAGCCGGTAATTCTTGATACCGAGTCTGATGCTGGCCAGGCATATTCTGATATGGTTGATCGCCTATTAGGAGAAGAATGTCCCTTACGTTTTATTGAAGAAGAGACTAAGGGATTTCTGAAACGCCTTTTTGGTGGATAAACTATGGAATTATTAAATTTTTTTCTCTCTCGTAAACAAACAACCGCAAAAATAGCTAAGGAAAGATTAAAAATTATCGTTGCGGAGCAACGAAGAAGCGGTCAAATACCTCATTACCTGCCTCAGTTGAAATGCGATCTGCTTAAAGTTATCTGTAAATATGTGTCAGGTTCTCCTGAGCTACTTTCGGTGCAACTGGAAATAAAGAATGGTGATATATCCATCTTAGAGGTTAATATTATGCTACCAGAAGCAGAAGAAAGTATAAGATGTCAACAAAAATAATAAATGCAGCAAACTTATAGTAATGTTGTAAAGGTTATTAACCTTATCTATTTGTTTGAAATGCTACTTTATTCCTTAAATAAACTGGCTCTACTTTATCTACTGACTGTGCACAGCCAGTACGCCATTGCTGTAGTGCAAGTGGTAATATATCTTGGGCCGAAGGTAGTATTACATTTTGGCCATCTTTTATAGTTCGTCGCCTAAAAGCTATCAATACCGGAGAGATCATCCATCCTGTTCCTGCACAGAACCACTCTCCAGTAAGTTCTGATGTTAGTCTAACTAGTTCTTCAGGTTTTCGCACGGCTTCGTCTGCTTCACCTAACCAGACGCCTTTATTATTACGGCGATATGGTGCACAGTAAATTTCCCCCATACGGGCATCAATTGCCGTCAGAACCTGGTGGGCGCCAGTTTGTCGCCAGGCGCCCTGAGCTAGCGTTACTAGCGTTGATATGCCTATAAGCGACAAATTTGCACCTAATGCTAGTCCTTGAGCAATACTAATACTAATACGTACTCCAGTGAAACTACCAGGACCACGGCTAAAAGCGATAGTATCTAGATCTGATAATGTAATGCTAGCCTCAGCCAACAAACTATCCACCATAAGTAGTATGTGTTGAGTATGCTCACGTGGTGTTACAGCGAAGCGTTCGCTGATGGTGTTATCTATCATGAGCGCAGCTGAGCACGCTTCAGTAGCTGTTTCAATAGCTAAAATACTAGTCGACATAGATGATAAAACCCGTCAGAGAATAATCTGTTTTATATATGCAAGTTTATTCTCTAATTCTTAAATACCTACCTGCTTATAATACGATTTTTGCTAGGTGCAATCATCAGTCACATTTATTCAATAGTATTACAGGTACGCTACCAAAGTATTTATTATCAGTTATAAACCTAGTAAACCAATCCAGTAACCAAAAATTCCAATGCCAAAAAAGCTCATGATAATATATAGTGCATTTATCTTATGCTGCAGTAGCCACATGCAAGCAAAAGTAAGTAGCAATGGCACTAGACCAGGCATGAGTTGATCAAGTATGGATTGCATAGTTGTTAATGTAGTGTAGCCTTCAATATTTGTTACTTCTGATACAATGAAAGGAATATTAACATGAGTCCACTTATTAATTAATGCTCCCATAACAAATAGACCAATAATTGATGCGCCTTCAGTTAGTTTCTGTAGTAAGCCACTACTAATATCCTTAACAATATTAACCCCTTTATGGTAACCATAAGTTACACCGTAGTAACGAGTGAAAATACGTACGAGGTTGAATAAAATAAAAAATAGTAGCGGTCCTAAGAGACTACCACTTATCGCAATACTAGCACCTAATGCAGCAAAGATTGGCCGTATAGTACCCCAGAAGATCGGATCACCCACACCTGCTAGGGGGCCCATTAAACCTACTTTTAGACTGTTGATAGCAGTATCATCAATCGGCGCGCCATTAGCGCGCTGTTCTTCCATGGCCATAGTCACACCAATTATTGGCGCAGCTACATATGGATGTGTATTGAAAAATTCTAGGTGCCGTTTAATTGCTTGCTTACGAGCGTCATTATTTTCTGGATATAACCGTCGAATTACTGGCACCATAGAGAAACAGAAACCTAGTGCTTGCATACGTTCGAAGTTCCATGATGCTTGAAGTAAATTAGAACGAAGAAACACCGCGCGAATATCACCAGGCGTTAGTTTGGTTTGGCTAGCACTAGTCGTTGTTGTATCTATTGTTTTGGTTTCGCTAGTACTAGTGGTTGTCGTATCTCTCATTACTCTCACCCAATTCAATTAATCTAATTCATTATCAAGATTATTATTGTTAGTATTTTGCGCCGATGTTATATGTCCGGTAACATTAGTACGTTGCGTACGAAGCTGGATATAAAGAATCGCCATCATGAGGCCTATTACACCTAACGCTATTATATTAAAGCTAGTAAATGCTGCTGTTACAAAACCTAAGTAGAAAAATGGCATTAAATAACTCGTACGCATCATATTAATAACCATCGCATAACCTACGATCATAATCATACCGCCGACGATATTCAGGCCATTAGTAACTACTTCTGGAATAGAAGTGAGTATAGAATGCATCATTTCGGTACTGACTGATATCGCCACAATAACTACTGGCATTGCAGTACGTATTGCTTGTAATAGTAGTGCTGAAATATGGATTCGACTTAGAGCGTTGAGGTTACCATGTTCTGCCGCATTGTCCGCTGCGTGCTGAAATGCGATAGTTAGAGTACGCACGATAATCGTCAGTACCTGTCCAGCTGCTGCAATAGGAATAGCTAGTGCAATACTAGCACTAATTTCTTGATTGCCTATAATCACTAGGATGGTAGCAATTATTGCTGCTAAGGCAGTATCAGGTGCTACCGCAGCACCAACATTCATCCAGCCTAGTGCGATCATTTCAAGCGTACCACCAACAAGAATACCTGTTTTCATATCTCCTAAAACAAGACCGATTAAGGTGCACGCTAATAGTGGTCGGTGAAACTGAAATTCGTCAAGAATCGATTCTATGCCTGCAATACAGCCCACGATAAATATTAGTATTATTTGAAGCGTGGTAATCTCCATTGCACTTTTCCTCTGACATGCGTAGGGGTTTTTATTTGCCTAGTTTTTTGTTAATTAAATCTATGATATTGAGTGGAGTATCTGAAGGTACTTGACGAACTTCTAGTTTAATACCGCACTCATTTAGTTTTTTAAATGCCGTGATATCTTTATCATCTACTGATACGGCATTATTGATTTGAGTTTTACCATGACAAAACGCCATACCACCGATGTTAATTGTGGGGAGAGATACTCCACCTTCTACCATGCGTAAGACATCGGTTGGATTAGTAAATAATAGCATTACGCGATCGTTAGCATATTTCGGATTGTTATACACACGAATAGCTTTAGCTACATCTACTACATGTGCTGTCACTCCTGGAGGAGCAACTTGGGTAAGAAGTATTTTTCGCATAGTATCTGCTGCTACTTGATCATTGACAACAATAATGCGTTTAACATTCGTCTCTTTAGTCCATCTTGTTACTATTTGTCCATGAATCAAACGATCATCAATTCTAGCTAAAATAATAGTCATATGACCACCAGACTTAGCTTTTACTGGTACTGTCTGATTCTGAGTATGAAGGTTGACTGTCTCAGTGAGTTTCTCCGCTGTTAGCGCTTTAACACCGAAACGACCGGTTTCAACAGCAATTTTAACTAATTCCTGGAATAATAAATTGTCGTCGCGTGCCATAAATATTTCAGTTAGCATAGGAATATTCACGCCAGACACGACTTCATAGTGATCCTGCTTACTATTCATAACTATCTTACTTGCAGCATTAAAGGGACTACCTCCCCAGGTATCAACTAAAAATAATACTCCAGTAGTAGTATCCATATTTTCTAGTCTAGCACTATATTTTTCAATCAAGGTGTCAGTATTTTCTCCAGGATAAAAATCTATCCAAGCGACATTTTTTTGTTCACCCAAAATCATTTCTGCAGTTTTCAGTAATTCCTCAGCCGCTGACCCGTGAGTGCCAATAATGATAGCAATACTCACAAATACCTCCTTCTGTTAACAATATGGATTGATTATATACGTTTTACGGTTAGTCAGTTATGAGTTAAAAGCTATAACTTTTGATTAGTCTCACTTATACTGCAAACAAATGATATGATTAGCTAAAGTTTATCACATAGATAAATTTACTAGATTTATCCAAAATAGTTATGAATTTATACTATTATAAAGTAAACTTAAATTAAGTTAAGTATGAAAATAACAAAAATTGTGACAACGATCAGTTATTTAATTACTAAGATCGTAGCAAACATATCAATTATAGTGTAGATAACAGAATAATTAGTAGTTAACACGAAAAAAGGTTCTTTATGCCACCTACTCTTTCCAATAAAGACAAACTTTGTTTTTTATAATAAACACATATTTTTACTATGAGCTATCAATAACTAATTGATCATTTCGATCAGCAAAAATTAAATGATATTATCTAACTAGCATCATGCGCTGGATATGTTGTGTCGTAATGTTCGATCCCACTTATCAAAATAATTTGCTTCTTAGCTACTTAGCTAGCGGATAGTTTCTGCTTGTTAGCAACAAATGCGGATTCACCTAACCTCCGGCAATAGTTTATTGCCTGGACTACCTTATGTTTATGGAATGGAGTCTTTCCCGTGATAGAATTGCTAATAGACCCCTCAATTTGGGTGGGATTACTGACCCTAGTAATGCTAGAAATAATTTTAGGTATCGATAATCTTGTTTTTGTAGCTGTTCTTGCAGATAAATTATCGCCTAAAAAACGAGATAGTGCCCGTATTATTGGGCTTGTTTTAGCACTAGTAATTCGTCTAGTGCTGCTTTCTTTTATATCATGGATTGTTACCCTTACGTGGCCTTTATTCCGTATAATGTCCTTATCTTTTTCCGGTCGCGATCTAATTTTGCTACTAGGTGGTTTTTTTTTATTATTTAAAGCTACTACGGAACTACACGAACGTTTAGAAAATAAAGAACAGCATAGCAATGCTAGCCGCGGTTATGCTAGTTTTTGTACTATTGTAGTACAGATTGTAGCTCTTGATGCTGTTTTTTCCCTAGATTCAGTTATGACAGCCGTAGGTATAGTTAATAATCTTACTGTGACTATTACTGCGGTAGTAATTGCTATGGCTATAATGATATTAGTTTCTAAATTTTTAACACATTTTGTTAATACTAATCATACTGTAGTCGTGCTTTGTTTAAGCTTTTTATTAATGATCAGTGTCAGCTTGATTGCAGAAGGATTAGGCGTTCATGTGAATAAAAAATACCTATACACTGCGATTGGTTTCTCAATTCTGATTGAGATTTTGAATCAGATAGCTTGGCGTAATTTGATGAAACATCAGTCTAGCAAACCTTTGCGTGATCGTACGTCAGAGGCTATTATGCTACTAATGGGTGGAAGAACTCAGTCTCAACCATCAGTTAATGAAGAGAATTTTGTTTCCTCACTCCAGTCAGCAAATTTTGCTGAAACCGAATATTGTATGATCACTAATGTTTTATCGTTGGCCTCAAGAAACCTACGTAGTATTATGACTCCACGGAATCAAATTTCCTGGTTAAATAGTAAGCTACCGATTGAGGAACTACAAATTAAGCTTATGAATACGCAGCATAATATGCTGCCTCTTTGTTATGGAAAATTAGATCATTTGATAGGCATAGTGCACACCAAAGATTGTATGAGCGCTATCGCAGATGGCGAACATATGAAGGCTTACGAGGTAGTAAATCCTGCTATTGTCGTACTAGATACTCTAGATGTTTTAAACTGTTTAACAGAGCTACGCCGTGCTAAAGGAAGCTTAGTAATAGTTTCAAATGAGTTAGGTGTGATTCAGGGTTTAATAACACCGCTAGATATACTAGAAGCAATTACTGGTAAATTGACTTCTGAAGATTTAGAAGATACATTAGATATTAAAATTAGTAATGAGGGATGGCTGGCGAAAGGTAGCACAAATATTTCTACTTTGCAGAATGTTTTAAACACCCAAAATCTTGTACGTCATCATAGTAAGATTACATCTTTAGCTGGACTATTAATGTCTCAATGTAATCATATGCCAGTGGAAGGTGAAGTACTTATTATTCATCAGTGGCGTTTTACCATTAGACAAATGATAGAATATCGTATTGAACAGGTATGGATTGAACGTATTTCACCAAATACTCAAAAATTAGCATGAAATTTAGTATTATTATTTAACTCAAGTAGTAAATGTTAATTTAAGATTATATCTAATATATGTTCGAAATATTTAAAGTACATAATACTTGCTAACATCTGATTATTATCTATTAAATCGTTCTAGTAATGGTAGCAATGTTGCTGCTTTTGCCAGGGTCTCTTTATATTCAGCTTCTTCGTTACTATCGGCGACAATACCACCGCCAACTGAACAGTAGATCTGATTTTGATCAATGATCAAGGTTCTAATAGCAATATTCATATCCATTGTTCCACAATAACTGAAATAACCGATACTGCCGCACCAGGCGTTGCGGCAATGTGGTTCTAGTTGCTCAATAATTTTCATCGCTCGTACTTTAGGTGCTCCTATAATCGATCCCCCAGGAAAGCACGCACGTAATAAATCACAGGCAGAGTGATGTGGGGATAATTTTGCCGTAATAGTGCTAACCATATGGTATACTGCTGGAAAAGTCTCGATTGCAAAAAGTGATGGTACCCGTACACTGCCTGGTAGAGCCACTCGACCTATATCATTACGTAATAAATCAACAATCATAAGATTTTCAGCACAATCCTTAGCTGACGTTGCTAAACGTATCCTCTCTAATTTATCCCTGCTGCAGGTAGGGCTAGATGAATTCATAATACGAGGTAGTGTACCTTTAATTGGACGAGATTCAATTACGTTACCGCGTAATCTCAAAAATAGCTCTGGAGATAAGCTTAGTACAGTCGCTTGCTCCGGAAGACGAATAAAAGCTGAAAAAGGTGCGCGGTTATATGTTACTAAATATCGGAAAGCAGACCATTCATCACCGCTACAAGTAGCGCTGAATCTTTGGGAAAGGCAAACTTGATAACAGTCTCCAGCTTGTAGATGTTGTTGTATCTGACGAAATTTTTTTCCATAATCGGCACGAGTCATATTAGATTCCCATTGTGTATGAAGACGAAACATAGCAGTAGGTTGTGGTGCTGTATCAACTAAATTAGCTAAAATTGTTTGAGGATCTTTATGACTAACAAGTGTTAATTTACGCCTATGATGATCTGCAATAATTGCCCAGTCGTAAAGACCGACTGCCATATCTGGTAGATGTAAATCACGTTCTGCTAAATTTGGTAGATTTTCAATATACCGTGCGAGATCATAGCCAAATAAACCTAGAGCTCCGCCCTGAAAAGGTAACTGCTTATTCGTTTTGGTAATGATATTCATTTGTTCTAATTGTTGCTTTACCAGAATAAAAGGATCTATATCACTAAATTTGCAGTCTGTGCCCCTACATATTTCAGTAATACCGTTTTTAGTCACCAACGTAACTACAGGCTTAGCAACGATAATATCAAAACAACTATCTGAATGGTTGCTGTCACTAGAGTGTAGTAACATAGACCAAGGTTGAGTAGAGAGTGGTGTAAAAATATCTAGCACTGCATGAGGCTGGTAAGGTAAATTCATTAGGTATGGTTGTATCATGAAATCATATTTCCTACGGTGCTAATAATAAAGATCTACGTGTAACTATTCCTAACAAACAATATGATAAAATCACTCATGTCAATAGTATCGGTGAAGTTATTTACTTTTTATTGCTAATCAAGAGATATAAGAGAAAAATTACTCATGGAAGTTTTACATAACAGAGTTTCTCGCAAAGTATTACGTACACGTATGCTGGCTGAAACAGAACCGCGTACTACGGTTTCTTTTTATAAATATTTTGTTATCTCAGATCCTCATAGTTTTCGTGATTCTCTTTATCGTAAACTAAATAATTTAGATATTTTTGGCCGCATTTATATCGCTGCTGAAGGCATTAATGGGCAAATTAGTGTACCCAAAAGTTATTTTGAGACTTTTCGTACAGTACTATATACTACTAACCCACAGTTAGATAAATTACGGCTTAATATATCACTAGATAACGACTGCCAATCTTTCTGGGTTCTACGCATGAAAGTACGGTCGCGGATTGTCGCAGACGGGATTCAAGATCCTAATTTTAATCATTTAAACGTTGGACATTATTTAAAAGCTGAAGAAGTAAACCTCATGGCAGAAAATCCTGAGGTGCTTTTTGTAGATATGCGTAATCACTATGAATATGAAGTTGGCCATTTTAAGCAGGCTCTTAAGATACCATCTCATACCTTCCGCGAGCAGCTATTAATGGTTGTCAATATGTTACAAGATAATAAAAATAAAAGTATTGTGATGTATTGTACTGGTGGTATACGCTGCGAAAAAGCTAGTGCCTGGATGTTACATAATGGTTTTAAGAATATTTACCATATAGAAGGTGGAATTATTGAGTATACTAATCGTGCTAGAAAGCTAGGATTACCTCTAAAATTTATTGGAAAAAATTTTGTTTTTGACGAACGTTTAGGTGAACGAATTACGTCTGAAGTAATTGCACATTGTAATCAATGTCAAGATTATTGTGATCGTCATACAAATTGTCGTAACCAGGACTGCCATATTCTCTTTATTCAATGTCCAAACTGTGCTAAAAAATATAGTGGTTGCTGTAATATTATATGTCAAAGTAAAGTTTAGAGATAAAATTTTATGGTGGAGCTAAGCGGAATTGAACCGCTGACCTCTTGCATGCCATGCAAGTACTCTTCCATCTGAGCTATAGCCCCTAACTTTAGGCTTTACCATAAGATTTTATCATATAATATATATTATACTACAATATGTCAATTACTAAAAGCTATTAGCTATATGGGATATTTCGCAATAAAATTTAGTGCCATATTAATACGTTTTAACGAACGTAATTTACCTATAGCTAAAATAGTCATGTCTATAGTAGGTGACTGACTAGTACCAGTTACTGCAACTCGTAATGGCATACTAACTTTTTCGATTTTCACTTGTAATTCATCAGCTGTTTGCTTAATAACGTCATGCACTGATTCTTTTGTCCAATTATTTAAAGATGAGAGCTTCTCTCGCACTATCTGTAGTGGCTTCGTTGCTTCTGGCAATAAATAAGTTTTTGCTGCTTTAGTTTCAAACTCTCTAAAATCTTGGTAAAAATAATAGCAATTACTCGCCATTTCTTTGAGAGTTTTACAACGTTCACGAAAAAGTTTCACTAAGTCAGTTAGTGGAGGACCGATAGACATATCGATACCCTGATGCTTCATATGCCAAAATAAATTTTTTGTTATATAGTCTATAGGTAAATTTTTTATATAAACATGATTATACCACAATAACTTTTTACTATCAAATGAGCTAGCTGATTTGCTGATCGCTTCGAGATTAAAGAGTTTCTTCATTTCATCTAAGGAAAAAATTTCTTGATTTCCATAAGACCAACCTAGGCGAACTAAATAATTCAGTAAGGCTTCAGGGAGAAAACCATCATCGCGGTACTGCATTACTCCTACTGCCCCATGCCGTTTAGAAAGATTTTTGCCATCATAACCCATAATCATTGATACATGAGCATACTTTGGTATCGGTGCACCTAAAGCTTTTAGGATATTAATTTGGCGTGGTGTATTATTAATATGATCTTCACCACGAATGACGTGAGTTATTTTCATGTCTAAATCATCGACTACAACGCAAAAATTATAGGTAGGCGTACCTTCGGTACGCCTAATAATAAGATCATCTAATTCTGTATTACTATATTGAATAGTCCCACGAATTAAATCGTTAAATATAACAGAACCTTCTTGCGGATTACGAAAACGTACTACGTAAGGATCATTAGACAAATGATTTTCATAACTATTACGACACCGTCCGTCGTAACGTGGTTTTTTACCATTAATCATTTGATTTTGGCGTAACTCTTCTAGTCTCTTTTCTGAGCAATAACATTTATATGCCGAACCGTTTTTTAGCATATGATTAATAATATAGTTATAGCGAGCAAAGTGTTTAGTTTGGAAGTAGGGGCCATGATCCCAGTCTATTTTTAGCCACTTCATGCTATCAATGATTGCGTTAATCGCCTGCGGTGTTGAACGCTCTAGGTCGGTATCTTCTATGCGTAAGATAAATTCACCACCATGATGACGTGCAAATAACCAAGAATAGAATGCAGTACGCGCACCACCAATATGAAGAAAACCTGTTGGACTAGGCGCAAAACGTGTTTTGATTTTCATCAATCACATAGCCTTATTTATATATTATTGATATATTGAATATTCGAATATTGAATAAAACAAACTTTTTGTTTACTATAATTTCATTAGATTATTTTAAGACAAATAAAATTATCCTGATAAAAATCGTTGACTCATCTTAGTCGTTTCTTATAATGTCAGTATACATTGCTAGTAGCTATGGGTGATTAGCTCAGTTGGGAGAGCACCTCCCTTACAAGGAGGGGGTCGGCGGTTCGAACCCGTCATCACCTACCACATTAATAAAAAAATGGGTCGTTAGCTCAGTTGGTAGAGCAGTTGACTTTTAATCAATTGGTCGCAGGTTCGAATCCTGCACGACCTACACTTCCAGTGTACTCAAATTTAAATTGACATTACAATTAGTTTGAAGTATTTCTTATTTGCCACTATCTATATAAATAAATGGTGGTTTCGCAAAAATAATAATTATAATAAGCAACAAAAATATCCATCCTAGTAGGGTAAAATATTCTATAGTAGAAAGCATGGCCGACTGTACTTCGATCATTTGTTCTAACTGTGCCATGATTATCTGTCTACTACCGTCTAGCTGCTCGATATAAAACTGTATTGTAGGATTGTCGGAAGTAATATTCTCGGTTAACTGTGCATGATGGAAAATATTTCGTTGCTGCCAAAACCAGTTAGTAAGGGAAGCAGCAAAGCTACTTCCTAGTACACGTAGAAAAGTTGCGAGACCAGAACCATCTGCGATATCTGTCTGTGGTAAACTAGATAATAAAATATTAGTTATAGGCATAAAAAATAGCGCAACTCCGATACCCATAAAACACTGGATCATAGCAATATGATAATAATCTACCTGAATATTAAAATTAGATCGCATAAAACAGGAAAGTCCGATTACTAAAAATGCACAACCGGCTAATAACCTGAGGTCTAATTTTTGTCCATAACGTCCAACTAGTGGTGATATAAAAACTGGAACAATACCAATAGGTGCTGTTGCTAATCCGGCCCAAAGAGGAGTATAATTCAGCTGATTTTGTAACCATTGTGGTAAAATTAAGTTAAGACTAAAAAATCCAGAATAGCCTAATATTAGCGTTAGTGTACCTACTAAAAAGTTATGATGTTTAAATAAACGAAAATTAATTATAGGATACTGGTGAGTCAGTTCCCATAGTACCAATGCGATTAACAATAAAACCGCAATTAAAACACCAAGAGTGACAAAAACTGATTCAAACCAATCAAGATTATTACCTTTATCTAGTACTACTTGTAATATTGTTACTCCCAATACTAATAATAACAAACCAACATAATCAATAGGTTGATATGAAGTATCTTCAGGTCTACTTTTGAGTTGTATAAAAACTACAATTATAGCAAAGATACCGGTTGGTACATTGATAAAGAAAATCCAAGACCAGGAGTAACTATCAGTGATCCACCCTCCTGCTAATGGCCCGATAATAGGTGCGACTACGGTTACCATAGCTAGTAGTGATAACGCCATTCCTCGCTTTACTGCGGGATAAAGAGATAATAATAGCGTCTGAGAAATAGGGTAAAGTGGTCCAGCAAAGAAGCCCTGCAAGGCACGGTAAATGACAAGCTGTGTCAGCTTTTGCGCGATACCACATAAAAAAGAAGTTATAATAAACAGCAGTAAAGAGGCTAAGAAAAGTCTAGTTTGTCCAAAACGCCGTGCCATCCAGCCGGTTAGTGGTAGCGCGATGGCATTAGAGACTGCAAACGAGGTAATAATCCAGGTACCTTGTTCTGAACATACACCTAGGTTTCCAGAAATTGTCGGTAATGCAACATTAGCAATAGTAGTATCTAGCACTTGCATAAAAGTAGTTAGAGAGAGCCCAATAGTTGTTAGTACTAGATTTGTGGGACGAAATATTTGTTGACTACTACTCATTGTTGTTGATCACGGTTTACCTTCGCTAATAGTATGTGCACAGTTCTCATAAATAATATGTGATATTAAGCGATCAGCTTCATCTAACTGATGATTATATATCTTTGTGATATAACGTATTTTTTCAATATCATGTGGTGCTAGCATCGGTCCTTGTTGATTATGTAGATCTACTTTAACATTCGTAGATAAGCCTATACGTAGCGGATAACGATCAAGATTATCTGGATCTAGACGAATACGAACTGGTAAACGCTGTATTACTTTGATCCAATTACCACTAGCATTTTGCGCAGGTAGTAGTGAGAAAACACTACCAGTACCGATTCCGATACTTTCTATTTTTCCATGGTAGGTTATATTATTTCTATAAAAATCTGTTTTTATCTCAACGGGCTGTCCGATGCGCATTGATAATAATTGTGTTTCTTTGAAGTTAGCTTCGATCCATAAATCATTGAGTGGCACTACAGCCATCAGCGCTGCACCTGGCTCTACATAGCTACCTATTTGTACTGAGCGTTTAGCAACATATCCACTAACCGGTGCAACTAATGTGCTGCGCTGATGGTTAAGATATGCGCGACGCAGATGAGCAGCAGCTTTTTTAATGTCTGGATGTGCAGACATAGTAGTATTTTCTACTAATACGATGATAGTATCTAACTGTTGCTGTGCTTCTGCAAGTAAGGTTTTAGCAGAAGTCAAAATATTCAGCGCATGAGATAAGTTTTCTTGATTAATTGTGCCTTTATGTGCCTGATGAGCGCTACGTTGATAATCTATACGAGCACGCTGCAGCTCTATTTTTCGCATAGCTACTCTCTTTTTATAACTATTTACGTTACCATAGATTCGGCATACCTGGCGTACTACTTTTGCTAAATTTGCTTCAGCGCTTTCTTGTGCAACGATCGTATCATTAGGATCTAACTTAATTAATAGTTGTCCTTCTTTCACAAAGTCCCCATCGTCCGCAGCAATAATAGTTACGGTTCCGACTAACTGCGGAGTAATTGGGACTAAATTTCCAGTAACATAAGCATCATTAGTACTCTCATAAAAACTAGCGTACCACCAGTAAAAAAAACTAAAAGTTATCACTAATAATATTGCAATAGTTATTAATGTTATTAGTGATAATTTAATAGCTATTTTTCTAGATGTTATTAGTTTGTTAGAGCTGGATACGTTGTCAGACTTTGATTCATCATCATCGTCTTGTAAAGATGAATACATATCAGCCATAGAATAGATTCTCAGTTTATATTTAGTTATCTTATACAATAACCTGTACTATTAAAAATAGTACTACTTTTTAGTATCGATAATAACCTAAACACATCACAGTATGAATATGATATTATCAATTAATATTAAATTAAAATTAATTTTATTTACTATTATTTTAGTACTTTTATTTCTTTATACTTAAATATTATTGTAAAGCTCTTGCTTGAGCACGTATAGCTAGCACCATAGCTTCTAACCCTTGTGAACGATAGGAAGTAAGATGCTGGATAAGAGATAATTCATGAAAAAATAGACTAATATCTAATTTGATAATCTCTGCTAATGTTAATCCATTATAGATAATAAATACGGTTGCAATGAGTCCTTTAATAATTGCAGCATCGCTATCACCATAGAATTGAACATCGCCATGATCATTAGTTTCTATGACAATCCATACCTGACTTTGACATCCGGTGATCAGATAGTCTGTGGTACGTGTACCTGACGGTAGTGGTGGCAAACGTTTACCTAATTCGATGATATACAAATATTTATCTTCCCAATTATGACAACGGGAAAAATTCCGTAGTAATTTGTCTTTATTAGGAATATTTGTCATGATTAATTTTCACTCGTTTTTTTATTAATTTTTGATGTTCTCTTAGCTTAGAAGATACTGCACGCGTATTAGAGTACTAACTAAGCGGTCAATCTCTTCCCTAATAGTATACATAGCAAGCGAAGCACGGCACATGCTAGGGACTTTAAAATAAGTCATTAGTGGCATCGCGCAATGATGACCAGTACGAATAGCTATACCGTACCTATCAAGAAAACTACCTACATCGTAAGCATGATTTTTACCTAAATTAAAAGCTATTACTCCAGTACGTTGATTAAGCCCATAAAGAATAAAATCAGGTACTTGCTGTAGTGCCGTTAGTGCATAACACATCAGATCTGTTTCCCAAGTCTCAATATTATGAAGTCCAATCTCTTGAACATAATCAATAGCGGCACCTAGACCAATAATACCAGCTGTATTAGGAGATCCAGCTTCAAAACGCCACGGTGCTTCAGTAAAAGTTGTATCTTCACTTAGACTAACTGTCTGTATCATAGAACCACCGCCTTCCCAGGGAGGCATAGCGTCTAAGATCATTTGTTTTCCGTATAAAATACCAATGCCGGAAGGTCCATAAATTTTATGACTGGAAAAAACATAAAAATCACAATCAAGTGCTTGAACATCAACGGGATGATGCATTATGCTCTGCGCACCATCGATTAAAACTAGTGCATCGCTTGTAGCACGTACTTGAGTAATAATAAATGATAGAGGATTAATAGTACCTAATACATTAGAAACATGAGTTAAAGCTACTAGCTTAGTATGTTCATCTATAAGTAAAGGCAGATAATCAAGATTTAATGTACCATCTGGTTGTAGTGGGATAAAACGTAAAGTTAGCTGTTTTTCTTGCGCCAGCATTTGCCAGGGCACGATATTAGCATGATGTTCCATCTCAGTAATGACGATATTATCGTTAGGTTGTAGCTGATGTCTTCCCCAGCTATTAGCTACTAGATTAATACCTTCAGTAGCACCTTTAACGAAAATGATCTCTTTTGCTGAAGTAGCATGAATAAAATTTGCTATCTTAGTCCGAACATTTTCCATACGTATGGTTGCTTTATTACTAAGCGTATGAATACCACGGTGCACTGCTGCGTATTCATAGCGATAATAATTCTCTTCACAATTAATTACAGAAGAAGGTTTTTGGGCACTTGCAGCGCTATCTAGATAGATTAATGAATGACCATTGATCTCTCGAGCCAATATAGGAAAATCTGACCTAATTTTCTCAATGGGATAGGTCATAAGGTAACCAGATTATTTTGTAATATTTCAGAAATACGTTTTAAAACAATATCAGATACTATCTGATGCTGATGACCAATAGTATCAACAATTTCTTTGGCAAAAGCAGATATTATAGTTTGCTGTGCATCTTTGTGCGTAAGCCCACGCGAACGTAAATAAAACATTTGCTCATCATTAATATAACCAACTGTTGCACCATGACTACATTTAACGTCATCAGTATATATTTCTAACTCTGGTTTACTAGATACTTTTGCTAATTTACCTAGTAATAAATTATTATTAATCATTTTTCCGTCAGTTTTGAAAGCATGCTTCGCTACTTTAATTAGTCCATTAAAAAAACCTTTACTACTATCAAAAGCAATTACCTTATGTAACTGACGACTTAAACAGTAACCTTTATTATGCTCAAGGTAAGTAAAAATATCGCTAATATCTTGGTTAGCAGGCAATCGTAGGCTTTTAAGTAAAACATCTGACCTTTCACCATTTAGTTGTAAACTAGTTTGGTGTCGTGTCATACCGGAGCTAAGTATAAAGGTATGATCGTGCACAATAGCATCATTACCTATGGTAATATCATTATGAGCAAAATGATAACAGGTACTTTTTTCACATGCTAGTTTGAGATGACTGAAATGTGCATGATCGCTTACGTTAATTGTCATACGTGCACCACTAAAATGTGAAAAATGAGGCTGAGCTAAACTAACAAAATGTTCAATAATCTGGCCCTTAGCATTATGCTCTATCTCAATATGATGGCGATAATGTAGTATGTTAAGCTTATTTTGAGCATCATTAGCCTGGCTAATATGCAGTAGGTATAGTGGTTTTTGTGCTATTTCACTAGCTGCAAGTCTAATACGAGTTGTCTCGCTACTTAAACTTTCTGTAAGATGTAGAAAGACTTCCGAATATATCGGTGCTGGTAGCGGCTGACGTTTTGTACTTTGCTCTACTTTAACTTGCCACTGACCGGTATTATAATCACTTAGTGCTGGTGCAAAACGACCATCAATAAATACTAATCGGTATGCGTCAAAAGTTATGCTTAGACTATCGCATTTAGCAACTGATACCGGACGGATGATGGCTTTGGTGAAATTATGGGCTAGTAGACTATTAAGTTGTGTTTTATTCCAGTTTGCATGTTTACACGTTGGTAAACCTAATTGTTCTACCTTCTGCCAGTGAGTATGAGTATGTATATCAGTGGGAATACTACTATCGAATAGTTCATGCCATTGGTTTAAGAAACCTTGATTATTTTTGATTAAGCCAGCCATAACCTTGCTCTTCAAGCTGTTTCGCTAAAGAAAAATCACCTGATTTTACAATATTACCATGAGACAGTACATGTACATGTTCTGGCTGCAGATAATCTAGAATACGCTGGTAATGAGTAATGACTATAAATGAACGACGAGGATTACGCAACATATTCACGCCGTTAGCTATAATTTTTAAAGCATCAATATCTAGTCCAGAATCAGTTTCATCGAGAATGCATAAATCAGGCTCTAATACTGCCATCTGCAAAATTTCGTTACGTTTTTTTTCTCCACCAGAAAAGCCTACATTGACTGATCGTTTTAATAAGTCTTTGGGCATCTTAAGTAAATCAATTTTAGTTTCTACGAAATCAATTAAATCCCAACTATCTAGCAGCTCTTGCTGACGATATTTACGTACCGCGTTGATAGCTGTATGTAAGAAAAACTGATTACTTACGCCAGGAATTTCAATTGGATATTGAAATGCTAGGAAGACTCCTGCTCCAGCTCGTTCTTCAGGATTTAGTTTAAGTAAATTACGCCCCTTAAAAAGTATTTCTCCTGCTGTGACATGGTAATCTTCATGACCTGCTAGAGTTCCAGATAGAGTACTTTTACCTGATCCATTAGGACCCATAATAGCATGAACTACGCCAGGTTTGATATGTAAGTTTAATTTGTGGATAATAGATTTTTTTTCTACTTCTACGTTTAAGTTTTTAATCGATAACATGTTTTATGTTCCTTTTACGGCATAGTTTAGTCCGTCCGTCCATTAAGGCTTACAAACATGCGATAATATTTTGTCCTCATTTTAACCAACACTATGTTCAAGATTGATTGCTAATAATCTTTGTGCTTCTACAGCAAACTCTAATGGTAGTTCTGAGAATACATCTTTACAGAAACCATTGACAATCATTGATATAGCGTTATCTTGGCTAATACCACGCTGACAGCAGTAAAAAAGCTGATCTTTACCGATACGAGAAGTTGTAGCCTCGTGCTCTAACTTAGCTGTATTATTGCATACTTCAACATACGGAAACGTATGAGCACCACATTTATTACCAATCAACATGGAATCACATTGGGTAAAGTTTCGTGCATTAGTAGCAGTAGGCATCATTTTTACTAAACCACGGTAAGTATTTTCACTATTACCGGCCGAAATACCTTTCGAAATAATGGTAGAACGAGTATTTTTTCCTATATGAATCATCTTCGTACCAGTGTCAGCTTGTTGATAACCATTAGTTAGTGCAACTGAAAAAAATTCTCCTACAGAATTATCTCCACGTAAAATAACGCTCGGATATTTCCAAGTAATAGCTGAACCAGTCTCAGATTGAGTCCATGACATTTTGGCATTATCGCCGAGACATAATGCTCGCTTGGTCACGAAGTTAAAAATGCCTCCTTCGCTATTATTACCAGAAAACCAGTTCTGTACTGTAGAATATTTAACTTTAGCGTCTTTCAAAATAATCACTTCTACAACCGCTGCATGTAACTGATAGTTTTTTCGTGCTGGTGCCGAACAACCTTCAATGTAGCTTAGATCACTACCTTGTTCTGCAATAATAATTGTGCGCTCGAATTGTCCAGTATTAGCAGCATTAATACGAAAATAGGTTGAGAGCTCCATAGGACAATGTACATTTTGTGGCACATAAACAAATGTACCGTCGGAGGCAACTGCTGAATTCAGAGCCGCAAAGAAGTTATCGTTGATTGGAACAACACTACCCAAATTTGCACGTACTAACTCCGGATACTTTTGAATCGCATTAGTTAAAGAACAAAAAATAATACCCTGTTCTGCTAACTTCTCGCTATATGTAGTCGATACAGATACTGAGTCAAAAATAGCGTCAACTGCTACTTCTTGACCTTCACGTACCGGGACTCCTAACTTATTAAATGCATCTTCTACTTCATTAGTTAAGTAATTTTTATGATTTATATTATCGCTGTTACTACACTTAGGTATTGAATAGTAACTATAATCATTATAATTAAGTTGTTTATAGTGTGCTTTTAGCCAATGAGGTTCTTCCATCTTCAGCCAAGCTTGATAGGCATTTAGACGAAATTTTAACATCCAA
This sequence comes from Candidatus Palibaumannia cicadellinicola, assembly GCF_000754265.1. Lineage (NCBI taxonomy): Bacteria > Pseudomonadati > Pseudomonadota > Gammaproteobacteria > Candidatus Palibaumannia > Candidatus Palibaumannia cicadellinicola. Next base: position 532,511 of record NZ_CP008985.1, read on the forward strand.
TCTGGTTCGTTACGCTTAGCTGATATAGTACGGATTACTTCTTCACTAATACCATGCTTGAGTTCTTCTGTAGCTAATTTAGTAACAAATCCTTCTTTATATTTATTACTTTTTGCCCAATTACTATGCATCATGATCATGTACCACTCCAAAAGCAAAACTTTCACCGCATCCGCAGATATGTTGCGCTTTAGGATTGTAAAACTTAAATTCGTAGTTTAAACCTTCCTTTACATAGTCTAGTTGTGTTCCATCAATGAAGGGCATCGCTTGTAATGCGACAAATAGCTTTGCACCTTCATATTGATAAACTAGATCAGTTTCATTGTATACTGTAACCTTATCTATAACATAGCTTAATCCGGCACATCCAGAATTTTTTACACTCAGTCGCAAACCGAGCATACTATTATCTAATGTAACTAGATGTTTTATTTGTCTAGCAGCAGAATCAGTGATTGTTATACCGCACCATACATTATTATTAATATAACACGTTTCAAGTTTGTTATATACTTGCATTCAAATTACCTATATAAATGACGATATAATTATCGATAACGTTTTTTATTTTGTCAAAAAGTCATATTATGACTTTAATTTACCCCTTTGTTAAGATCAGTAGAAAGTACGTACATAGTGATAATATTATTAATCATAATGACACATATTTTATATAATTTAATTAAGTATTATATATATACTCAATAACCAACGTAATTAAGATCTATTTAAGGTTATGAATATTGAAATTCTCAAAGTATAGTTTCGTAGTAATTAAAATTATTATTTTTATTTTCTAAGTAATGTGTGTTTCACAAGGTTTTTTAATTTTTTTTCCAGGACTAAAAGTAACTACACGGCGAGCGGTAATAGGAATATTTTCTCCGGTTTTAGGATTACGTCCAGGACGCTGATTTTTATGACGTAAATCAAAATTACCAAAACCTGATAATTTAACTTTCTCACCATTTTCTAGAGCCTTACGTACCTCTTCGAAAAATAGTTCTACTATTTTTTTTGCATCTTGTTTGCTTAGCTGAAGTTGATCAAATAGGTATTCTGATATTTCTGCTTTAGTTAGCGCCATAAGTTCAATCTCTCAAGGAGGCTTGGAATCGTTGTTTTAATACCGCTATGCATTTTGAAATTATTGCAGCAATCTCTTTTTCTTTTAGTGTACTTCGATTATTCTGCAATACAAAACGAATAGCTAAACTTTTAAAATCTTTTGATATACCTATACCTTTATACACACTAAGTAGCTTTATTGAATATAAATTATTATTAATAATTAATTTACATTGATTAATAATATCTATAGCTCTAATATTTTCTGCAACAACTATATTAATATCACGGCAAGTTGTAGGAAATGGAGAAAGGGAAGTAGCTTTAGCAACTTTACGCTCGGTAATTTTTTCCCATAGTATTTCGAATACTAATGTACGTAAATTTAAATTGAGTTTTTCTTCTAAAGTAGGATGAATAACTCCAACCCATCCAATTATTTCACCATGAAGATAAATTGCTGCACTTTGACCCGGATGTAGTATAGTATTTGTTTGCGCTTGAAATTCAAAATTTACTAGTTTCCCAGTAAGTTGAAGTATTGCCTCAATATCACCTTTGACATCATAAAAATCAACGGGCTGAGGCACTAAATCCCAATGCTCATCGAAACGTAATCCTGTAATAGCACCAGCCAATAGTAAATCTTGACGAATGCCTTGATCAGCTGTTTTATCTGGAATAAAACATAAGCCACTTTCAAAAAAACGTATGTTTTCCTGCTGACGATTTTTATTATAGAGTATAGTACTTAAAATACCGGGTAAAAGTGACAGCCGCATAGCTGACATTTCTGGTGAAATAGGCTTTGGTAACAATAACATATTTTGTCCAGGAAATAGTAACTCTTGTATTTTAGGATTGATAAAACTATAGGTTATAATTTCGTGATATCCACGGTCTACTAATAGTGTTTTTACGCGCTCTAAAGGTAATACCGTTTCTTTATCATATGTCATAAAATCTGTAATTAATAAGTCAGATCGTATTGGAACATTAGGAATATTATGGTAGCCATATATTCGTACTACTTCTTTAATTAGATTTTCTTCAATCTCTAGATCAAAACGCCAGCTAGGTGTTAATATTTGCCAACCATAAGCTGTATCGTTAATTGTACAGCCTATTCGTACTAAAATATCATGAATTTCTTTATCGGGAATAATATGTCCTATTAAGCTAAAAAGCTTTGTACGTCGTAGGTTGACAGTAGTTGACTTAGGTAATGTTGCAAAATTAGTAACATTAATTATTGGGCCAGGCTGCCCACCACAAATTTCTAGTAATAACTCAGTAGCTCGTTCAATTACTCGATGAGGTAGCTCTGGATCAACACCACGTTCATAACGAAGTGAAGCTTCAGTATGTAAACTATAGCGACGTGCGCGCCCGATAATTGCTAAAGGAGTAAAAAAAGCACATTCTAAAAAAATATCACGGCTAGTAAGGCTAATACTAGAGTGCATACCTCCTAAAATACCAGCTATAGCTAATATTTTACTGTAATCAGAGATAATAAGTGTATCTGATGTTAAGGTTACTTCACGTCCATTCAGTAAAATGAGTTTTTCTCCTTGCTCTGCTAGTCTTACAATAATTCCACCATGAATAGAATTCATATCAAAAGCATGCATAGGTTGACCAAACTCTAGTAGAATGTAATTAGTAATATCAACTACAACATTTACCAAAGAGATACTGCTACGGCGTAATTTTTCTTTTATCCACAGAGGAGTGATAATGCTAGCATTGATGTTTTGTACTACTCTACCAAGATATCTAGGACAAGCAACAGTATCGTCTATATAGATTGGTAATCTATTAGTAATAACTGGCTTAACTGGTTTACTTAATACTTGTTGTAATGGTAATTTGTTTATAAGAGCCACCTCGCGAGCAATGCCTAGGATTCCTAAGCAATCAGCACGATTAGGTGTCACACTAATATCTATAATTTGATCGTTGAGTTGTAAATAATCGCATAGATTACATCCAATAGGCGCATCAATTGGTAACTCAATAATGCCAATATGTTGATGAATACCGGTAATACCTAATTCCGAATAAGAGCATAATTTTCCTTGTGAGTGTTTATCATGTAATACTGTGCTTACTATATCTACAGCAACTCGTAAATCATTACGACAGTTAGGAGCACTACAAACAATATTTAGTAGAGCAGGACCCTTGATATCGACTTTGGTAATCCATAATTTGTCATCATGAGGATGATGACAACATGTTACTATGCGACCAATAACTACGTTAGTAAACTCACGAGTAACTACTTCAATACTTTTTACTTCTAGACCAAACATTGTCATTTGTTCTACTAGAGCATTGCTATCGAGCGTTGGATTGACCCACTCACGTAGCCAAAGTTCACTTAGTTTCAATATTAGTACAACCCTTTACTTAAATTGTTTAAGAAAACGTAAATCATTTTCAAAGAAAATTCGTAAATCAGTAATACCATAACGTAGCATTGCCATTCTCTCTATACCAATACCAAAAGCAAAACCTGAATATAGATCTGGATTAATACCAACATTGTGTAGTATTTTAGGGTGCACTATACCGCAGCCGAGTACTTCCAGCCAGCAATCATTCTTACCCATGATATCTACTTCAGCTGCAGGTTCAGTAAACGGAAAATATGAAGGACGAAAACGTACTTTGAGATCTTCTTCAAAAAAATTACGTACAAATTCATACATAGTATTTTTTAGGTTAGTAAAATGAATATCTCTATCTATGATTAATCCTTCTATTTGATGAAACATAGGAGTATGAGTCTGGTCGTAATCATTACGGTAAACACGACCCGATGCGATAATACGCATCGGTGGTGGGTAGGCTTGCATAGTTCTAATCTGAATACCAGAAGTTTGAGTACGCAACAGACGGGTGCTATCAATCCAAAAAGTATCATGATCAGCACGAGATGGATGATGAATAGGAATATTTAACGCATCAAAGTTATAATAACTCTGTTCTATTTCTGGTCCTTTTACTACTGAAAAACCTAGTTTACTAAAAAAACGTTCAATCCTAAAAATTGTATGTGATATTGGATGTAATCCACCATTATCTATACGTCTACCTGGTAAAGATACATCGAGAGTTTCTGTTGTGATTTGAACCTTCATCTCTACTAATTTGAGAGTTTTTTTGCGTTCTATCAGTGCATATTGAACTGCTTGTTTAGCATGATTAATTATTGCACCTACTGTCGGTTGTTGTTCTGGAGTTAGATAACGTAATTTTACTATTTGTTGAGTTAATAGTCCTTTTTTACCTAAATATTTTATACGTATTAACTCTAGAGTATCTAGATTATTAGAATTTTCGATAGCTTTTTTGGCTTGTGCAACTAAGTCTGCAAGATTTGGCATGAGTTTTTCCTGCCGTTACTAACTCAACTTTATCAATCATTGTTATTATTATCTACAAAATAGTATTTTTTACTTTATCCACTAGAGTAGTAAAAGCTACATTATCAAAGATAGCTATTTCTGCTAATATCTTACGATCAATATTAATTGATGCTTTTTTCAGACCATTAATAAACTTACTATAATTCATATCGTACTGACGTACAGCAGCATTAATACGTGTTACCCATAGTTTCCGAAACTCACGTTTCTTACAACGACGATCACGATAAGAGTACTGACCTGCTTTAAGCACTGCTTGGAAAGCAACACGATAAACACGTGAACGAGCACCGTAGTAACCATTAGCTTGTTTTAATATTTTTTTGTGTCGCGCACGAGCAACTACACCACGTTTGATGCGTGCCATATACTTTTTCTCCTTAGAAGTGCAAATAGAACTAACGTATTACTTACGCATATGGCAGACAATGTACTACCAAACTATGATCACCTTTAGATACTACAGATTTTAAACGTAAATGACGTTTACGATTAGTCGATTTTTTAGTGAGAAGATGACGTAAGTGGGCTTGTTTATGTTTGAAACCACCCCCTGAGATTTTCTTAAAGCGTTTTGTAGCTCCCCGTACGCTTTTTAGTTTTGGCATTTTGTTATCTCTACATGCATGTACATAATTAATACAAGATTTACTTGTATTATATTGTATGTTAATTAGTTATGTTTGCTTATTTTTTTTGGGTGCCAGTATCATTATAATTTGACGTCCTTCTATTTTACTTGGTAATGATTCAACGAAAGTAATTTCGCTTAAGTCTTCACGAATACGATTAAGAATTTCAAGACCAATCTTTTGATGCGCCATTTCACGTCCACGGAATCGTAAAGTAATCTTAACTTTATCTCCCGCTTCTAAAAAGCGAATTAAATTACGGACTTTGATTTGATAGTCATTTTCATCAATACTAGGCCTAAATTTAATTTCCTTTACTTGAATGATTTTTTGTTTTTTCTTTTGTTCTTTCGTAGATTTGCTTTTTTCATAAATAAATTTGCCATAATTCATTATTCTGCAAACAGGAGGTTCGGCATTTGGACTAATTTCTACTAAATCAACCCCTGCTTCTTCAGCTTTTTGAAGAGCTTGATTTAGACTAACAATACCTATTGGCTCACCGTCTATACCTGTTAATCGTACTTTACCAGCGCAGATTTCTAAGTTAATTCTATTTATTGACCGCATTGGTTGAGCTCTTTTCTCGCCTTTAATACTATTATTCCTCTAGTTGATGAAGATGATGGTAGTTAATTTCGTGCTGTAGCTTTTGAATAAAATTATTGACATCAATACAACCTAGGTTTTTGCCATAGCGTGTACGTACAGTAACTTTGCCGATTTTCATTTCTTCATCTCCACAAATTAGCATATAAGGTACTCTACGCAAAGTATGCTCCCGGATTTTAAAGCCTATCTTTTCATTTCTCAAGTCTGTTTTAACTCTAATATCTGCTGTAGATAATTTTTGCATTAATTTTGTAACATATTCAGATTGATGATCACTAATATTCATTAAAACTACCTGTGTTGGTGCTAACCAAGTCGGAAAAGAACCGGCATACTCTTCTGTTAATATCCCGATAAAACGTTCAAGAGATCCTAAAATGGCACGGTGAATCATTACGGGAACTATTCGTTTATTTTGAGCATTAATATAATAGGTGTTTAAACGATGTGGTAAAGAAAAATCTAGCTGAATGGTACCACATTGCCAGGTACGATCTAAGCAATCAAGTAAAGTAAATTCTATTTTCGGGCCATAGAAAGCACCTGCTCCTAATACGTAGTTAAAATTAATATTATTATCGGTAAGCGTAGTTGCTAAATCACGTTCAGCTTTATCCCACATTTCATCATTACCAATACGGTTTTCTGGTCTAGTAGAAAGATTTACTAAGATAGTTTTGAAACCAAAGGTATGATAAATATCATATATTATTTTGATACTATTATTAATCTCATCACGTACTTGTTCTTCTGTACAAAAAATATGGGCATCATCTTGAGTAAATCCACGAACACGCATTAAACCATGTAAAGATCCTGAAGGTTCATTACGATAGCAACTACCAAATTCCGCTATGCGTACCGGTAAATCACGGTAAGATTTTATTTGTTGATTAAATATTTGAACATGACCTGGACAATTCATTGGCTTAATACAGTAATCTCGATTTTCTGAAGATGTTGTAAATATATGTTCTTTATAATTTAACCAATGTCCTGTTTGCTCCCAGAGTAAACGATCGATCATGACTGGACTTTTTACTTCTTGGTACTGATATATTTTGAGCTTATTACGTATAAATTGTTCTAGTTGACGAAAAATTATCCAACCATCAACATGCCAAAATACCATACCTGGTGCTTCTTCTTGCATATGATACAGATCTAATTTTTGACCTATTTTACGATGATCTCGTTTATTAATTTCTTTTAAAGATTGTAAATAAAGATTGAGTTGTTTCTCATTTCCCCAAGCAGTGCCATAAATACGTTGAAGTTTATTATTAGTACAGTTACCACGCCAATAAGCGCCAGAAGTTTTTTGTAATTTAAAGTGATGACAAAAACGCATATTAGGTACGTGGGGACCTCGACACATATCAACATACTCTTCATGGTAGTAAAGTGCTAGCTGAATATGATTACTAATTTGTTCGTCAAGAATTGCGACTTTATATATTTCACCACGACATTCAAATATATCACGTGCTTCCTGCCAACTAACATTTTTTTTAATAACATCATAATTTTTATTAGCTAATTCTTGCATATGCTTTTCTAGTAAGTTGATATCTTCTTGTTTTAACGTGTGTTTGAGATCAACATCATAATAAAATCCATTATTGATAACGGGCCCTATTGCCATTTTGGTTTCAGGCCACAGTTGCTTGATAGCATGTCCTAATAAATGAGCACAAGAATGACGAATAATTTCTAGACCTACTTGATCTTCAGCTGTGATTAGCTTAAGCTGAGCATTCTGAGTAATTAAATCAACAGCATCGACTAATTTATTATTAACATAGCCAGCAATACAAATCTTTGCTAAATTAGTACTAATATGGCTTGCAACATCTAGGGAAGAAACTGGATATTTAAATTTGTATTGAATACCATCTGGAAGAATGATAACAGGCATATAAATGTCCTTGTTTAGCCTTTCGCAGAAAAACCTTTTATAATTATTATTTTAATGAATAAAATATTTATTGAAATATACTAAAAAATATGTTTTGTTTCGAGATTAAATAATGTTTCTATTTATAATAGAAATATTATTTATATTGATATGAAAATTAGGTTCTCCATAAACATTGACGACTCTTAGTTTCTATTAAGTCTAATAACTTATTATGTGTTGTAACTTCATCATAAGTAGCATAAATTACTTTTAATACTGCAGTTTTTTGTAAATTATTATAAATATTTTGATCTTGGATTACTTTTGGTTTTTTATTTTTTGGCTCTATAGTTAAATCAATTGTTATTTGTCCACCGGTCATTAACAAGAAAACTTTAGCTAAAATCTTTGCGTCAAGTAATGCTCCATGCTTAGTTCGTGTACTACGATTAATACAATAGCGATTACATAAAGCATCTAAACTATTATGTTTGCCAGGAAATATTTTTCTTGCAAGTAATAAGCTATCCGTTACTTTACAAAAAGTATTAGTATTATTTATACCACAGTTAAGCATTCGAAACTCATAATCTATAAAACCAATATCAAATTTTGCATTATGAATAATTAATTCACTACCAGATATAAAAGCAATAAATTTTTTTACGATTTGTGCAAACGTAGGTTTATCTTTTAGAAACTCATTGCTAATACCATGAATATTAAAAGCTTCTTGATCAATGGGACGTTCTGGGTTTAGATAGACATGAAAATATTTACTCGTAATACGACGATTAATGATTTCTACGGCACCAATTTCAATAATTCTATGTCCTTCATAGTGAACTCCTAGTTTATTGATTCCGGTTGTTTCAGTATCTAAGATAATTTGTCGTTTAATGTTAGTATTTATCATACTTATTAGTGTGCTGTAAAAAATTAATTTATGATTTAATAAAAGTGTATTATAATATCATGCGCAAACAGATAGAAATCTTTGCCGATGGTTCATGTCTTGGTAATCCTGGTCCAGGTGGATATGGTATTATATTACGTTATAAACAATATGAAAAAGAATATAGCGCTGGTTTTAAACTCACTACTAATAATCGTATGGAATTAATGGCAACAATTATCGCACTAGAGTTTTTACAAGAACCTTGTGAAGTAATAATTCATATCGATAGTAAATATGTTTATCAAGGTATTGTTCAATGGATATCTAACTGGAAAAAGTATAACTGGAAGAATGCTAAAAAAAGTATAAAAAATATAGATTTATGGCAACGATTAGATATTATTAGTTACTCACATATACTAAATTGGCATTGGGTCAAAAGTCATACTGGTCATCCAGAAAATGAACGTTGTGATGCACTTGCTCGTGCCGCGGCTGGGCATCCAGTATTAGAAGACTTTGGGTATCAAACTAAGAAATAATATTAGTTTTTAGATACTATAATTAATTGTTATGAAATAAATAAGGTTTTAAAGTCACTTGAAATGGATGTTTTATCAATGTAAAGTTGAGTGGAATAGTACGTTTACGCGCTATAATGATGTTTAAGCAACCTATATTTGAATAATTAGTATGTAGTATGTTCTTATATTGTGAGAATAACGTTTTGAGTGACATATAATGTACTACCTCAAAATTTAACTCACTTAACCAATTTAGTAATCGCATTTTAGTAAACATTCTGCTTCTAAACTGATGATTACGTACTAAAAATGGGCATACATTAATCATTCCTAATATACTAATTAAATTAAAAGTGGTTAAAATTAACCATCCATCATTAATTAATACGCGATCTACCTCGCTTAATTGACGATGTGGATTGCTATGATAAGATAACGTATGTGCTAGTAAACAGGCGTCAGTTGATTTATTAGCGAAAGGTAGTGCATCAGGATTTGCTATTACTTGCAAATTTTTGCAATTGAATCCTACATTGACTTGGTGGGATATTGCACAAGTCTTAGTATCTAATTCTATACTCAGAGAACCTATTTTTAGCAAATAAAAACCAAATAACTTAGGCCACCAATATTGCAATCCTTGCTCTAACGTTTGCCGATAGTACATTCCGCAATTAATATCATTCCATGATGTTGGAGTAATTAATGAATTAATTTTTTTGTGTTTCATTTTTAATAGCTTAAGCATAGCTCTCAACTTAGATGAATGATGAATCTTATCAGTATTTCTGCACTAACAGATAATTACATTTGGATTTTATATAATGATCACCAAGAATGTTTAGTAATTGATCCTGGTGAAGCTATTCCTGTGCTACAAACACTATCAACAAATAAACTTAGACTAACTAGTATTTTATTAACTCATCATCATGATGATCATGTATGTGGAGTACCTATGTTATTACAGTACTTCCCAGTTTCAGTTTATGGTCCGCAGGAAACAATTAAACAAGGTGCTAATATTATTCTAAAAGAAGGCGATAATATTACGCTTTTAGATATAAATTTTGATATTTTATCGTTTCCTGGACATACTTTAGGGCATATTGGATATTACAGTGATCCATGGTTATTTTGTGGAGATACTATATTTTCTGCAGGTTGTGGTAAAATTTTTGAGGGTACTCCTAAGCAAATGTATGAATCTTGTCAGAAAATTAATAAACTTTCTCCAAACACATTAATATGTAGTGGACATGAATATACATTAGTAAATTTAGCATTTGCTGCTTCTTTATTGCCTGATAATAATGTGATTAATAGTTATCAATTAGATATGCAACAGTTAATCATTCAAAAAAAACAAATTCAGCCTAGTACGCTATATTTAGAACGTCTAATTAATCCTTTTTTTCTTTGTCATGATCTGAATTTACAAAAAGCCATAAATTTTTACCCAAAATTAGGTGAAACATGGAAGGTTTTTTCTATTGTACGTCAAAAAAGAGATCAATTTAAACTTAACTAAGTTGATTAACGAACTATACAAACTTTTTATTATTGTTTACTCACACAACTATTACAGATAGCATATATAAAACTAATAAGAGTATATTACTGTTATAAACATTGTATTACTATATTTAATATTAATTTAATTTTATAAAGAATTTAAACAAGATGTCTTGTTGTAAAAATATGCTTTATTGATATTAAATGTTACTAACAGTGGATTATGATCTGAAGCTTGGGTAACGATCACTGAAGCGTCAGCAACATTCATATCACGATAAAATATAAAATCTAAAGGTCTACCAAAAACTCTTTTACGTTGATCATTCATAAAATTCACTTCACCTAACATCATACGTTCAGTAAATCTATATAGTGCTAGTATTCTTTGTCTACTCCAAGTATTAAAATCACCAGCCATAATAACTGGTCCATTATGCTTAATAATATGATCACCAATGAGTCTGAATTGCTTACTATAAACATCAAGACCAAAACTAAAATTGATAGCATGAATATTAATAACCATTATTAACATCGTTTGATATACTGGATAAATAGTTATTAATGCTGATTTAGCTATTCGTAATAATGGTTCCCGTTCACGTAACGGGCAACAATAAACTGGATGGGCAGTAGATAAAGTCATTACACCTGAAGGATGTTGTGGAAGTATAAGTGCAGGTACTTGATCTGCTGCTAAATAATGTGATGTAGCAAAACTAATTAGTTCTGGAGTTGTTTGTGCTTCTTGTAGCAAAACTAATTGAGTTTTTTTTCCAAAACGTTCTAGTACAGATAACCAATTTGTACGTTGCTGTTTAAAAATATTCCATACCATTACCTCTAGAACATGAGAGCTTAGCAAAGGATTTCCTAACTGTACTGTATGGTTTACCTCTCCTAAATTCAGAGGTGGAAAAATACGTTTAACTGGTTGTCCGGCTATATATCTAACTGCATATGTTTTTTTTGCATGGTATGGTCTATTTTTTACATATTTTTGCATATGTGATAATGTTTTTGTTATGAACGTGTAGTTCATATCAATCTACTGATTGATGTTATCGATTGTAATTTTTTTGTAAATTATTTACTTTATATAAATAACGACGTGATTCAGCAGATGGATGACGTGTATAGAGCATTTGGTATACTTCATTTGGCTGTAGATGATTAATCATTTTCAATGCTTGGTTTGGATCATGGGAAAAAACTCTTAGTACACTACTCACACCACTATTATAAGCTATAATAACTGCATAGCGGCGTGATGTTAAATTAATAATACCACTTAAATAGTTATTTTGCAGCATTGCTAAATAAGCTGTACCAATGTCGATATTTTTTTCTGGATCAAATAAATAGTTACGACTTGGTTGACCTATTTTTTTTTTCATTTTAAAAACATCACGACCTGCGCTATTTTGTACTACTTGCATTAAACCTAATGCATTCGTATGACTCACAGCATAAGGATTAAAGCTTGATTCTGTTTGCATAATTGCTAAAATTAATGATTGATCTACATCGTACTGATGAGCTATTTTTTTTACTATTTCTAAATATTTATGTGCTCGTTTATCTATATGATTTGGAACGAGCTTAATAGTTATTGAATAAATTTTATTTCGTAACGAAGTACGAAATTGTAAACTAGTCTGTAGTAAATAATCAGCAAAATTACTTGCTCGCCACAACCAACGAATTGGTTGGTTATAATTATCTAGTACTTGACCATAAAGAAATGGCTCTTGACTAATAGAAATATTAGGGATCTGCTTAATATCAGAGTATAAGTTTATAATATGAGCATCGTTTTTCATCAATAGAGTATAGATAATCGCTTTGCGTAAATTATTTATATAACTATTACTAGTAATCGTTTCAAATGTAATAATCCCTGTATTAAAATTAATATGACTACGAGTTTGATAATGATCAGTATATTTTATATAATCTTTTGGACCGGTAAGAATGATTTCATTAATACCCCACATATCTTCAATATTATTTGCAAATTGTTCGATTAACATATCAAAACATTTTGTATCTTTTATACTAACTTCATTTTTTAAATTCATTAAGTGATGTTTATTATGATCACAAGAAATTAATAATGGTATGAAGAATAATAAAAAAATGTTTTTTGTCATTTTATAAAATAAATACTAATCATTCGTTAGATATGAAATATATAACTAAAATTTATTAGCTATTAGCTATATAATATATTTTAGTTTACAAGAAATTTTTTTCTGCAAATAAAAAAGCAATCATTTGTGTTTCTAAATATTGACGATCACTGATATTCATCATATTTAATTGATTTTCGTTTATTAGCATCGTTTGTTTAGTTTGCCATTTAGTCCATGCTTCTTTAGAAATATTATTAAAAATACGTTTCCCTAGTTCACCTGGATAAGATTGTAAGTCTTGTCCTTCTGCGTAACGGTTTAAAAAAGTACAGAATATTTTTCTACTCATCATTTATCTCTTTGGTTTATTTTGATAATGTTTTATTGCTATTAATTAATTTTTATTAAATTCGTTATCTATTATTACGTAAAACTTATAGGTAATTGGTTAATTTAGAGTAATTTTTACTATTATAGAAATAATTCTAGTAATAAATTTAGATATAATTTTCCTTGTGATGTGACTTGCCAATATTCATTACTTTCGCTGATATATCCAAGGGTTAATGCTTTATCTAAAGCTAAACGTACCGTACTTTCTGCAAGATTAGTAAATTTAGTAAACTCTTTACGCGGAACTGCCTCAAGCAAACGAAAACGATTCATAAAATATTCAAAAGGTAAATCTCGTAACGAAACTTGATACAATTTATCTAGATAATACCCTTGCATATAACGACGTGGATTACTAGTTTTGACGATACGTAGTACTTTACCATCCGGCTTAGTAATCTTACTATGAGCACCGCTTCCAATACCTAAATAATCTCCAAAACGCCAATAGTTTAGATTATGGAAACATTCATAACCAGTATGGGAATAAGCCGAAATCTCATACTGTTGATAACCAGATGCTATTAGTAACTGATGACCATTTTGGTAGATATCCCATAAAAGATCATCATCAGGTAATACTGGTGGATAATAACCAAAAATAGTCTTAGGTTCGATTTCTAACTGATACCATGAAATATGTGCTGGCATAAGAGATATTGCTTGCTGTAAATCTTCCAGTGCTTCATGTAGTGTTTGTTTTGGTAATCCATGCATTAAATCAAGATTAAAGTTGTGTAAGCCAATAGTAGATGCTAATAAAGCAGCATTGTTTGCGTCCTCTGGTCCATGAATACGACCAAGAGATGTTAACTTTTTTAAATTAAAACTTTGTACTCCAATAGAAAGACGATTTACTCCCGCTTGGAGGTAATTAATTAAATCTTTTTCTTCAATCGTACCAGGATTCACTTCTATAGTAGTTTCTATATTTGATGCTATTGGTAACCGTTGATAGATACCATCTAGTAATTGTTGTAGAGCACATAAATTTAATAAACTTGGAGTACCTCCCCCGATAAACAGTGTTTTTATGGTTCGACCATAACTTAAATAAATATTTTTTTCTAGATCTATTAGTAAATGACGAACATATTCTTGATAAGAGATATTTAGTTTTACTAAATAAGTATTAAAATCACAATAAAAACATTTTTTAATACACCAAGGAATATGTATATATAAACTTAATGGTGGTAAATTTTTATTCATATTTTGTTAGAACTGATGATAGTAAGATATAAAAAATAATTTTTATTAAATATAAAATATATTATGTTTATATCATTATATAAAAATTAATAATAGCTTTATACATTAATAATGTAGCAACCGTAATTAAAGATTCACCCATATTTCTGGAAAATAATAACTCAATAAAGAATTAATTAAATAAATGAACATTATTATAATAGTGGTAGATAAGTCTATTCCACTTATAACTGGAATAATCAAACGAATTCTAGAAAGTAATAATTCACTAAGCTGATAAAAGAAAATATTTATTGGAGAAAAAGATGGACTAATCCAAGTTAATAATGAATGTATTATCATCACCCAAAATACTAGATCGATAATTGCTTTCACTAATGTTAATATACCTACTAAAAGATATATTGAATCTAATGTAGGTATATCTGCTATCATTATTTTTAAAAGTGGAAATTTAATACAAGCTAAAATAAATCCTAAGAATAATAAAGTCTTATCTAATGGTGCTAATGGAGAAATAATGCGATAAGTTAAATTAACTAACAATTGAGTTAATTGTACTATAATCTTTGTTAGTTGATGATAAAAATCACAATGTGCCCATTGTATCCATACTCTTAGTAATATTGCTTTTATATAAAAATCAATGAATATTTTCACTAAAAATATTAGTGTTAATGTCAACATATAAATATTACATCCTTGAATCAAATTATCAAATTGATTAAAATTAATTATTATAATGTACTAGATGATAGTATCATCTAGTATATTTATAAAAAAATGAATTATAGACGAATGTGTCTAAACATTTGAGAAATATTAGAGGTGAATTTTAATATATAAAAGCTATTATTTTAACCAAAACACGTTTGAATTTATGATTCAATAGGAAATTGTTCAAACCAACTTTCCATAATGATTACCGCTGCTCTAGCATCTACCTGTTTTTTTTTTAAAGCACGATAACCACCATAAGCAAATAAATTAGCGCGGGCTTCTATAGTACTAAGACGTTCATCATGTAGTACCACCTGAACATCACAGTGGTAACGTAGTAGGTTAGCGAAATGCCGTGCTTTAATTGTAATTGGTTGATCACTAGCATCCATATTTAAAGGTAAACCAACTATTATAGTTTTTGGTTGCCAATCTTGTATAATTTGTTTAAGTTGTAGCCAATTAGGTATACCATTACGTACTTTAAAAGTAGTTAATGGTTGTGCAGTACAAGTTATACGTTGGCCAATTGCGATACCTATATTCTTTGTTCCAAAATCAAATGCCATAAAAATACTATTTATCATTAGGCATGCCCTACTTGATTGACGATATTATGTATATCGATGCCTAATATTTTCGCTGCTTCCCGCCAGCGGATTGATATAGGAGTATTAAATAAAATTTGGTGATCAGCAGGTGTTGTTAGCCAAGAATTTTCTCGTAACTCTTGTTCAAGCTGTCCCTCTTCCCAACCAGCATAACCAAGAGCTACTAATATATTATCTGGTTGCTTTATAGTTCCTAAAGTTTCTAATACATCTTTTGATGTCGTAATCATTGTTTGTGGAGAAATACTTATACTTGCACTAAAACCATCGCGTGGAGTATGTAGAATAAAACCGCGATCATCAGATAGAGGACCACCAGCAAAAACTGGTATATCTAATGGTATAATAGGATTATGATCGATAGGTATAATTTTTAATTTATGTAAAACACTAGCAACTGTAAATCTTTTGACAGGTTTATTAATAATAATTCCCATAGCTCCTTCGTGGTTATGTGTACAAATGTAGACTACTGATTGCTTAAATAATGGGTCTTGCAGAGTAGGCATAGCAATAAGAAAATGATGTTGTAAATTCATTGCGTTATCATTAGTTATTAGTAATAATAAACATAATTTAACTCAACTAGTTTAATTTAGGTAATTATCTATCGTTCAAAAAAACAATTTTAGTTAAATAGTCTTAATATGTTTTTCAATCGCATCCATGAGCATGCCTGTAATAGAAATTTTAAACATAGCTTCTATTTCTAATACACAAGTCGGACTAGTTATATTTATCTCTGTTAATTTATTACCAATAATATCTAGACCTACAAACATTAAACCTTTTTGTTTTAGTACTGGTCCTAAACTATGAGCAATTTCCCAGTCTATTTTTGATAGTGCACGAGCTTCTCCGTATCCACCAGCTACTAAGTTAGCGCGTGTTTCGCCTTTGTTAGGAATCCGTGCTAAACAATATGGTACTGGTTTTCCATCAATAACAAATACTCGTTTATCTCCATCTTCGATCGATGGAAGATAGATTTGTGCCATACAAAACTTTTTGTTATTATTAGTCAAAGTTTCAATTATAACTGATAGATTAGGATCAGTATTTTTAATACGAAAAACTGATTGACCTCCCATACTATTTAGTGGTTTTATGATAATATCATTATATTGTTGCAAAAATGCTCTAATATCTTCATTACGTTGACTAACTAGTGTCTCAGGAGTATAAACTTGAAACAATAAGGGAAATATTTTTTCATTACAATCACGTAAACTTTGTGGTTTATTTATAATTAGTGTACCGTGTTTTTCAGCATATTCAAGAATATAAGTACAATAAATAAATTCTGTATTTATTGGTGGATTTTTACGCATTAAGATAACATCGAGATCTCTTAAATCTATCTCTTCTTCTCCATAAAAAGAATACCAATTTTGACAATCATTTTTTACTGAAAGTAATCGACAATAAGCTCGTGCATCTCCACCACGTAAATAAAGATAATTAATTTCCATATAATATATTTTATAGCCACGTGTTTGAGCTTCAAGCAAAAGGGCAAAGCTAGTGTCTTTTTTTATATTAATTGATTGAATTGGATCCATAATGATCCCTAACTTAATCATCATTTTTGATTTAGCCCTTTAACTTAAATCATTTATGCATAATAAAATAAATACTTAAATTGCAGTATCTAATATTGTTTCAATATATATTATATATTAATAATATATACCATAAAAACTTTTTAAAATTATTTTGTTAAAAACATTTAGTTATCATTAAACTAAATCAAAACGAATAGCTACTTCGTCCCAATTAACTACATTCCAAAAAGATTCAATATAATCACAACGACGATTTTGATACTTGAGATAATAAGCATGTTCCCAAACATCCAGACCTAATATTGGAAAACCTGATGTATTAGTAAATACATTACCCATTAATGGATTGTCTTGATTAGCTGTAGAAACTATAGATAAGATCTTATCTTTTTTAACTAACCAGGTCCATCCTGAACCAAAACAAGTCATTGCAGTGCTTTCAAAAGTTTTTTTAAATTTATTTATATCACCAAAATCACGTTCAATTATTGTTTTTAATTTACCTTGAAGGGTTGTACCTTGTTTTAAACATTTCCAGAATAAACTATGATTTGCATGTCCACCAGCATTGTTTCGTAGTATCGTTTGTTTATCAAGTGGAACTTGATCTAATTTTTGAATGAGTTCATCAACTGATAAATGTGCTAATTGAGGTAATGTTTCTAATATATTATTAGCATTATTAATATAGGTTTGATGATGTTTAGTATAATGTATTTCCATTGTTTGTTTATCAATAAATGGTTCTAATGCATCAAATTTATATTGTAACGTTGGTAGAATAAATTTCATATTCAAGACTCCATTAATATTTAATATACATTAATATTAATTATGTTTATGTTAACAACTAGTTAATTTATTTAATTATAAATAAGTGAACATTTTAATTGTTTATCTAATGATTAGTCATCATTTCATCAATCAACATAAAAGATATTATGTTGATTATTTTAACAAAGTGAGTATTACTCTTCAATAGTTTAATAGTAAGAATGTTCTCCATGATTATGTTCAGTAATATCTTGTACACCTTGTAGTTGAGGAAACATTTCTAATAGTTTTTTTTCTATGTTTTCTTTTAATGTATGATGTACCATTGAACATCCATGACATCCACCAGAAAATTGCAAAAGAGCAAACATATCTGGAGTAATTTCTATTAGTGTAATATTTCCACCATGACTTGCAAGCTGAGGATTTATATCAACACATAGTACATGCTTCACACGCTCTACTAATGAAGCTTGACAATCTATTTCAGGAATTTTGATATTAGGTGTCTTTAAAGTTAATTGAATGCCTAGTTTATCATCAATTAAATCAATCTCAGCATCTTTGAGATAAGGTGCACTATACTCATCAATATAAGCTATAAATTCATCAAACTTTAATTGTAAATCATTTACTTCTATTTCTTCTGTTGGACAATAAGAAATACCACATTCCGCATTATAGCGACCTGGATTCATAACAAATATACGTATTTGAGTACCTGTTTTTTTTTTCTTAAGTAATTGAACAAAATATTTTTGAGCAGCATTGGTAATAAATATCATTATTGTTACGTAATTGTTGACTTAAGTGTGATTTTATCATACAGCTATAATGCTAAAAATGACAATATAATAAAAACTTATTAATAATAAGTACTTAATTTATCTAGCAAAATATAATAAACAAATTATTTAATGCATATTAGGTTATGAAAAATTTAGTTTTGTTACATGGATGGGGATTAAATGCAAAAGTATGGTCTTGTATTTCTTCGCAGTTAGCAGATCATTTTAATTTATATATTATTGATTTGCCAGGTTATGGTAAAAATGATTGTTATACATCTCTTACTTTAATACAAATAGCAGAAATAATAGTCAATCAAATACCTACTAAAACTTTATTACTTGGTTGGTCACTAGGTGGACTAGTAGCGACTCAGCTTGCTTACTTATGGCCAGAAAAAATACTAGGTCTGATTATTGTAGCTTCTTCACCATGTTTTTGTGCGACAGAAGAATGGCCTGGGATTAGTCATAAAACTTTAAGCAATTTTTATCATCAACTAAATACGAATTTTATTAAAGCGATCAATGACTTTATCAGCTTACAAACTATAAATACTCATTCAGCATATAGAGATGCTTGTTGGTTAAAACAAATCATATTTTCTCAGCAAAAACTATCTGTTAATATATTAAATATTGGCTTAAAATTATTATTTTCTAGTGATTTACGTCATATTTTAAGTAAATTAGATTTACCATTATTACGTATGTATGGTAAACTAGATATGTTAGTACCAGTACATACAGTACCTTTAATTGATAAAATTTGTCTTTCTAACTATCGTAGTATAATTTTTGAAAAAGCTGCTCATGTTCCATTTTTATCTCATACAGAATTGTTCTGTAATGAATTATTATTGTTTAATAAATTATTAAATTAAGCTTTATTTAACTTTTTAAGAGTATTTCAAACACAATAATTTACATGTTATGTTAATTAAGGTAATTTGAGCTACGGATAGAAATGAAAACTTGACGATTGAGTTAAAAAAAGTAAAATATAATATATATTATATAATAAGTACTCGTACCTTATTAAAGTACTTACATAAACTATCAATATATATATACTATAGCATAGGCTTGTAGCTCAGTTGGTTAGAGCGCACCCCTGATAAGGGTGAGGTCAGTGGTTCAAATCCACTCAGGCCTACCAACTATAGTTATAATATATAGCACTTATATATTGGGGCTATAGCTCAGCTGGGAGAGCGCCTGTTTTGCACACAGGAGGTCAGCGGTTCAAACCCGCTTAGCTCCACATTACGTTTAATTAATAAAAACATCTAATAAATTATTATATTAATTACTAATAAAATTATGAATGTAGTTATACAACGTAAATTACTTAGTCAAGCAGAAAAATTATGCGTACAACGTAATGTACGTATGACACCTCAACGACTAGAAGTATTACGCTTAATGATTAAACAAAATAATGCTATTAGTGCCTATGAATTACTTAATTTATTACGTCATTCAGAACCACAAGCTAAACCACCAACGATCTATCGTGCATTAGATTTTTTAATAGATCAAAAATTTATTCATAGAGTAGAATCAACAAATAGTTTTATGCTTTGTCATTATTTTACTGATCCTTTACATACTTCAGCTTTTTTTATTTGTGATAAATGTGGTCAAGTTACTGAAAAAGCCGCTGAGAAGATAAAACATCTTTTGCAAAGTATGGCTACTCAAGCTAGTTTTGCTATATCTCATAATATAGTAGAAGCACATGGTTTATGCACACAATGTGTGGTACATACTTTATAAATAAATATTAACACTTAGTTTTGATTCAAGCTTAACAAATTAATTATTGAGTAATACTATTAATACCATATTTCCTAAAAAATTAGATTATTGTCTACTCATTACTGGTCCTGCTTATGGTAACCAACGTGCTAGTAGTGCTTTACAGTTTGCAGAAGCACTATTAAATTGTGGTCATGGTATTAATACCATCTTTTTTTATCAAGATGGAGTATATAATGCTAACTATTTTATAGCTCCTGCTAATGATGAAATCAATTTAGTACAATCTTGGCTAAAATTTGCAGCAAAATATAAGGTATCATTAAATTTATGTGTCTCTGCTGGATTACGTCGTGGTATTACTGAGACTACACAGTCCTTACAGCTTGATAAATTTGGAGATAATCTACAGCCTGGTTTTAACTTAAGTGGTCTTAGTTCTTTAGCAGAAGCTATACTCAAATGTGATCGTTTAATTCAATTTTAGAATTTATGTAATAAATATGAAAAATATTGCTTGTATTTTTACTCATGGACCACACGGTAATACTACTGGACGTGAAGGATTAGATGCTTTGTTAGCTATATCAGCGTTTTGTGAGTTATTAGGAGTATTTTTTATTGGAGATGGAGTTTTATTATTATTGACAAATCAGCAACCAGAACAAATTTTGATGAAAAATTTTGTTCCTTTATTTAATATATTACCTTTATATGATATTAATCGTTTATATTTATATGCTGATTCAGCAATAGAGCGAGGTTTTGATATTAATGTAGATTTAATCTTAGACGTCGAATGGTTACCAGCAGATATTTGGAATAAGAATTTATATTCTTATGATCATATTATAACATTCTAATTGATACCTGATTACTTATCAGTTATTACTATTTCATAATGCTTTATACTCTAAGCTACTCTCCTTATGATTGCGATATAGCAACACTATTACGTACGATAAGATTAAAAGCTGATCTTTTGCTCTGGGCAGATGGTGTTATAGCAGGATTAAAGAATTCACCAATACTATACATGTTAAAAACTGCACCTTTAACACTATATGCATTGAAAAATGATATTTTAGCCCGAGGATTATATGATTATTTTTCATATGATATTTTAATTATTAATTATACTGAATTTGTAACTTTAACTGAAAAAAATCAACAACAAATAGCTTGGTAATATACATTTTTTATATATTATATTTTAGTTAAAACTTTACTTTATTTTTTACATAAGTATATACATACTATATAAGTATATGTCTAGGAATCACCTAAAATGACAACAATTAACCAATTAGTGCGACATCCGCGCACTATGAAAGTGGTAAAAAATAATGTTCCAGCATTAGAACGCTGTCCACAAAAACGTGGTGTATGTACTCGTGTATATACTACTACTCCAAAAAAACCAAATTCTGCTCTACGTAAAGTATGTCGTGTTCGTCTGACTAATGGTTTCGAAGTTACTTCCTACATAGGAGGAGAAGGTCATAATTTACAAGAGCATTCAGTTATATTAATTCGTGGTGGGCGTGTAAAAGATTTGCCAGGTGTTCGTTATCATACTCTTCGTGGTGCTCTTGATTGTTCCGGTGTGAAAGATCGCAAAAAAAGCCGCTCTAAATATGGTGTTAAAAAACAAAAAAATTAATGAAAATGGAGTGTTTTTATGCCACGTCGTCGTATTATTGGTCAACGTCAAATACTACCAGACCCAAAGTTAGGATCTAAACTTTTAGCTAAATTCATTAATATTTTAATGAGGCATGGTAAAAAATCTATTGCTGAAGCAATCGTTTATACCGCACTAGAAACTTTAGCTCAACGTTCTGGTAAAAGCTATCTAGAAGCTTTTGAAGTTGCGTTAGATAACGTGCGTCCTACTATTGAAGTAAAATCTCGTCGTGTTGGTGGTTCTACTTATCAAGTTCCTATAGAAGTTCGTCCAGTGCGTCGCGATACATTAGCAATGCGTTGGCTTGTAGAAGCTGCTCGTAAACGAGGTGATCAATCTATGTCTATACGTTTAGCAAATGAACTTTATGATGCCGTAGAAAATAAAGGTGCTGCTGTTAAAAAACGTGAAGATATTCACCGTATGGCAGATGCTAATAAAGCATTCGCTCATTATCGATGGTAATTTTCTTTATTAAATAAACAAGTAATATTTAAATTAGATAGATTTGATCTATCTAATTTAATAAAATAATAAAATTAGTTTAATACGAACGTGCCAGTAATTGAGGATTCAAATGGCTCGGATAACACCTATTGTACACTATCGTAACATTGGTATTAGTGCACATATTGATGCTGGGAAAACAACGACAACTGAACGTATTTTATACTACACTGGTGTAAATCATAAGATCGGTGAAGTTCATCATGGTGCAGCTACTATGGATTGGATGGCTCAGGAACAAGAACGTGGTATTACAATTACTTCCGCTGCTACTACTTGTTTTTGGTCAGGTATGGCGAAACAGTTTGATGCTCATCGCATTAACATTATTGATACTCCTGGACACGTTGATTTTACAATAGAAGTAGAACGTTCTATGCGTATACTAGATGGTGTAGTAATGATTTACTGTGCTGTTGGTGGAGTACAACCACAGTCAGAGACTGTATGGCGTCAAGCAAATAAATATAAAGTTCCGCGTATCGCATTCGTTAATAAAATGGATCGTATGGGTGCTAATTATTTACGCGTTGTTGAACAGCTTAAAACTCGTCTTTCTGCTCAACCAGTACCTATTCAACTTGCCATTGGAGCAGAAGATAAATTTACTGGGATTGTTGATTTAGTAAAAATGAAAGCTATAAATTGGAGTGAAGCTGATCAAGGTGTAAGTTTTACTTATGAAGATATTCCTGTTGCAATGCAAGATGAAGCTGAAAAATGGCATCAACATTTAGTTGAATCGGCAGTAGAAATATCCGAGGAGTTAATGGAAAAATACTTAAATGGTGAAAAAATTTCTGAAGAGGAGATTAAATCTAGTCTCCGTCAACGAGTTTTAAATAATCAGATTATACTGGTTACTTGTGGTTCTGCCTTTAAGAATAAAGGTGTACAAGCGATGTTAGATGCTGTAATAGAATATCTACCAGCTCCTACTGATATCGCTACTATTAATCGTGTTCTAAATGTTAATAACATGGCAGTAGAAATATACGATAAACGCCACTCTAGCGATCAAGAACCATTTTCAGCGCTTGCATTTAAAATTGCAACTGACCCGTTTGTTGGTAACCTTACTTTTTTCAGAGTATACTCAGGTATGGTTAGTTCTGGAGATATAGTACTGAACTCAGTTAAAGACAAACGTGAGCGTTTTGGCCGTATCGTACAAATGCATGCTAATAAACGTGAAGAGATAAAAGAAGTTCGGGCAGGCGATATTGCTGCAGCAATAGGTCTCAAAGATGTTACTACTGGAGATACCTTATGTGATCCATCTGTACCTATTATTCTTGAACGAATGGAGTTCCCTGAGCCTGTAATTTCAGTTGCTGTTGAACCTAAAACTAAAACTGATCAAGAAAAAATGGGTTTTGCTTTAGGGCGTCTTGCACAGGAAGATCCATCTTTCCACGTATGGACAGATGAAGAATCTGGAGAAACCATTATTGCTGGTATGGGTGAGCTACATCTTGAAATTCTAATCGATCGAATGCATCGTGAATTTAATGTAACAGCTAATGTTGGTAAACCACAAGTAGCTTATCGGGAAACTATCCGTATTACTGTTGAACAAGAAGGTAAATTTATTCGTCAATCAGGTGGTCGGGGTCAATTTGGTCATGTATGGTTACGTATAGAACCAATGGAACCAGGAGGTAAAGGGTACGAATTTATAAATAAAATTGTTGGTGGAGTAGTTCCTAAAGAATACTTAGCAGCAATCGATAAAGGTGTTCAAGAACAGCTCAATAGCGGCGTTTTAGCAGGTTATCCAATAGTAGATGTCCGTGTTACTGCTTTTGATGGGTCTTATCACGAAGTAGATTCATCGGAAATGGCATTTAAGCTTGCAAGTTCTATAGCTTTCAAGGAAGGATTTATGAAGGCTAAACCAGTTATTCTCGAACCAATAATGAAAGTGGAAGTCGAAACCCCTGAAGATTATATGGGAGATGTAATTGGTGACTTAAATCGTAGACGTGGTATAATTAGTGGTATGGATAATACTTTAACTGGTAAAACTATTCGTGCACAGGTACCATTATCAGAAATGTTTAGTTATGCTACAGATCTACGTTCACAAACTCAGGGTAGAGCTTCTTATTCTATGGAATTTATGAAGTATTATGAAGCACCAAATCATATTACACAGGCTATTATTGAAAAACGTCACACTAAATAAATTTTGAAGTGTTCATACTATAACATAAATGCTATGCGGTTAATGAGCATAAATAATAATAAAATATAAAAAGCATGATATAAAATAATAGCGTAAGGAATATAGGAATATAACAGTGTCTAAAGAAAAGTTTAAACGTACCAAACCACACATTAACGTAGGTACTATAGGCCATGTTGATCACGGTAAAACAACTTTAACAGCAGCTATAACTTCAGTTTTAGCTAAGACTTATGGTGGTAATGCGCTTGCTTTTGATCAAATAGATAATGCTCCAGAAGAAAAAGCACGTGGTATTACCATTAATACTTCTCATGTTGAGTATGATACTCAAACACGTCATTATGCACATGTAGATTGCCCAGGACATGCTGACTATATAAAAAATATGATTACTGGAGCTGCACAAATGGATGGAGCCATTTTGGTTGTAGCTGCAACTGATGGTCCAATGCCTCAGACACGAGAGCATATTCTTTTAGCTCGTCAGGTAGGTGTTCCCTACATTATAGTTTTTATTAATAAATGTGATATGGTTGATGATGAAGAATTACTAGAATTAGTTGAAATAGAAGTACGAGAATTGCTTTCGCAATATGATTTTCCAGGAGATGAAACTCCTATCATACGTGGTTCTGCATTACAAGCATTAGAACATAATGAGAATTGGACTTCAAAAATCATTGAATTATCTGAAGCACTAGATCGTTATATTCCTGAACCAGAACGTGCGATTGATAAATCATTTTTATTACCTATTGAAGATGTTTTCTCTATTTCAGGTCGTGGTACAGTAGTAACAGGTCGTGTAGAGCGTGGTATTCTTAAAGTTGGTGAAGAAGTAGAAATTATTGGTATTAAAGATACTACGAAAACTACCTGTACAGGTGTTGAAATGTTTCGTAAATTATTAGATGAAGGACGTGCTGGTGAGAATATTGGTGTTTTGCTCCGTGGAACAAAACGTGATGATGTAGAACGTGGTCAGGTATTAGCTAAACCAGGATCAATTAAACCACATACTAAATTCACATCAGAAGTTTATATTCTCAATAAAGAGGAAGGTGGACGTCATACTCCTTTTTTTAAAGGTTATCGCCCACAATTTTACTTCCGTACTACTGATGTAACAGGTACTATTGAATTACCAAAAGATGTTGAAATGGTTATGCCTGGTGATAACATTAAAATGATTGTTAATTTAATTGCTCCTATTGCTATGGATGAAGGATTACGATTTGCTATCCGTGAAGGTGGTCATACCGTTGGTGCCGGTGTTGTTACTAACATTATCGAGTAAATAGTTTTAATCTTATAAAAAATTAAATATATATATAATATATATAATCAATTAAATTGATGAGCTAAAATTAAGCTATGTTTATTAAAATTATGTTATAGGTATTAGTATTTATGATTTCTAATACCGAAGCTCTAGAAAAAGAAAAAAAACGTATCCAAGAAATAGTAAAATGGTTCATAGTAATTTTATTATTAATAATAGCTATTGTAGGTAATTATTTTTATCGAGATTTAAGCTTGATATTACGAATAGTAGCTATCTTTTTTATAATTACTATTACAGGTATTGTTGCTCTAATGACTGAGCAAGGTAAGTTAATGATTATGTTTGTACGTGAAGCACGTATTGAAGTACGTAAAGTTATTTGGCCAACTCGCCAAGAAACTTTCTATACCACTTTAATAGTAGCTATAGTTACTACATTAATGTCACTTATTCTTTGGGGGCTAGATAGTTTTCTAGTCAGTATGGTATCTTTTATTACCAGCCTGAGGTTCTAGATGTCCGAAGATTCTCAAAAACGCTGGTATGTAGTTCAAGCGTTTTCCGGTTTGGAGGGACGAGTAGCACAATCCCTTCGTGAATATATTAAATTACATGCTACAAAAAAATTTTTTGGGGAAGTTATGGTACCAACAGAAGAAGTTGTTGAAATTCGTTGTGGCCAACGTCGTAAAAGTGAAAGGAAATTCTTTCCTGGTTATGTGTTAGTACAAATGGTAATGAATGATAGTAGTTGGCATTTAGTACGGAGTGTACCGCGTGTCATGGGTTTTATCGGCGGTACATCAGATCGTCCTGCACCTATTAGCGATAAAGAGGTTCATGCGATCATGAATCGTCTACAACAAATAGGTGATAAGCCACGTCCTAAAACACTATTTGAGCCAGGAGAATTAATACGTGTTAATGATGGACCATTTGCTGACTTTAATGGAGTAGTAGAAGAAGTAGATTATGAGAAGAGTCGCTTAAAAGTATCAGTTTCTATTTTTGGTCGCGCTACTCCTGTAGAACTAGATTTTGGTCAAGTAGAAAAAGGTTAAGCTCAAGCTCTCTAATTGATTAAAGAGCTGAATTAAGTCGCTTAAATAGGAAATCAAAATGGCCAAGAAAATACAAGCGTATGTAAAACTTCAAATTGCTGCAGGTATGGCAAATCCTAGTCCACCAGTAGGTCCAGCCTTAGGTCAGCAAGGCGTTAATATTATGGAATTTTGTAAACATTTTAACGTTAAAACGGAGTCTTTTGAAAAAGGTTTGCCAATTCCTGTTGTTATTACTGTCTACTCTGATCGTTCGTTTACTTTTGTTACTAAGACTCCACCAGCTGCGATTTTATTAAAAAAAGCAGCTGGTATTAAGTCTGGTTCTAGTCAAGCAAAAATAGAGAAAGTTGGTAAAGTAACTCATTCTCAAGTTCGTGAAATTGCTGAAACCAAAGCTGCAGATATGAACAGTAGTAATGTCGAAGCTATGTATCGTTCCATTATAGGTACTGCTTTTTCTATGGGTCTGGTAGTAGAAGGTTAAAATATGGTTAAAATCACCAAGCGTATGCGTATAATTCGTGATCAAATTAACTCTACTAAAGAACATAATATATATAATGCTATTACCTTATTAAAAAATGTTGCTATAGTAAAGTTTATAGAGAGTATTGATGTAGCGGTAATACTTGGTATCGATGCACGTAAATCAGATCAAAATATCCGTGGTGCAACGGTACTACCGCATGGTACTGGTCGTAGTCTCCGTGTAGCAGTTTTTGCGCAGGGTATCAATGTTATAGCAGCTAAAACTGCAGGTGCTGATGTAGTTGGTATGGAAGATTTAGCTGCACAAATAAAAAAAGGCCAATTAGATTTTGATGTTGTTGTTGCATCTCCAGATACTATGTACATAGTGAGCCCATTAGGACAGATCTTAGGTCCACGCGGTATGATGCCTAATCCTAAAGTAGGTACTGTTACTAATAATATTTCTTTAGCGGTAAAAGAGATTAAAGCTGGTCAGGTACGTTACCATAATGATAAAAACGGTATTATTCATACGACCATCGGTAAAGTAGATTTTGAATCGAATAAATTAAAAGAAAACTTAGAAGCTTTGTTGATGGCACTTAAAAAAGACAAACCAATACAGACTAAAGGTGTTTATATAAAAAAGTTTGTTTATCAACAACCATGGGACCTGGCTTAACCATTGATAAATCTAGCTTATCGATAGTGAATCAAGTTAGTCCTTAATTTTTATATTTAACATTTGACCCATCTTCTAGGCTTAATCCAGGAGAAAAATCTCATGGCACTCAATCTGCAGGATAAACAAGCGATTGTTGCTAAAGTAAAAAAATTAGCTAAAGATGCACTATCTGCTGTTGTTGCTGATTACCGTGGTATTCCAGTAAATGAAATGACCAAACTACGTACAGCAGGTCGTACAATGGGCGTCAATATGCTTGTTGTTCGTAACACGATGATGTATCGCGTTGTTGAAAATACTCATTTTGCATCTTTAAAAGAAACTTTTTTTGGGCCCACTTTAATTGCATTTTCTACTCAACATCCGGGTGCAGCTGCCCGTCTTTTTAAAAGTTTTGCTAAAGATAATACAACATTTCATATTAAAGCAGCAGCTTTTGAAGGTAGAATTATTCCGGGGTCACAGATAGATCAATTAGCTACTCTGCCAACTTACGAAGAAGCAATTGCAAATATGATGTTTACTCTAAAAGAAGCATCTTTAGGAAAACTAGCTCGCATTTTGATGGCACTATCGCATCAGAAACAAAAAGCGGCGTAAAAAAACATTTACCTTATTTTAGGAAAAATTGCTATGTCACTCACTAAAGAACAAATTTTAGACGCCGTAGCCGAAATGTCTATTTTAGATGTTACTAAGCTAATTTCTATGATGGAAGAAAAATTTGGTGTTTCCTCTATTGCTAATGTAGCTGTGACTCCCAGTACTATTGAGGCTGTTGAAGAACAAACTGAGTTTGAAGTGGTACTTAGAGCTATTGGTAGTAACAAAGTTTCTGTTATCAAAACAGTACGAAGCGCTCTTGGTCTGGGCTTAAAAGAAGCAAAAGACTTAGTTGAATCTGCACCAATTACCCTAAAAGAAAGTGTAAGTAAAGATGACGCTGAAGTTTTAAGAAAAGCTTTGGAAGATGCTGGTGCTTCTGTTGAGATCAAATAAATTTATTTGTCTTATAGACAAAGTGATAGCTGGTGACTTTATAGTCACCAGCTTTTTTGTGTTATATCGTATTAGTGACATTTGACACTAAATAATTAATCTTCAAGATTTTTATCTTACTGTCTTATAGCTGAGGAACCCTATGGTTTACTCCTATACCGAAAAAAAACGTATTCGTAAAGATTTTGGAAAACGTCCACAAGTGTTAGACGTTCCTTATCTTCTTTCGATACAACTTGATTCTTTTCAGAAGTTCATTGAACGTGATCCGGAAGGTCAATATGGGCTAGAAGCTGCTTTTAGGTCCGTATTCCCGATACAGAGCTATAGCGGCAACGCTGAATTACAATATGTTAGTTATCGTTTAGGAGATCCTATCTTCGATGTTAAAGAGTGCCAAATTCGTGGTGTGACTTTTTCTGTACCATTACGCGTAATATTACGCTTAATTATCTATGAGCGTGAAGTACCAGAAACTTCAATGAAAGAACAAGAAGTATACATGGGTGAAATTCCCCTTATGACTGAGAATGGTACATTTATTATTAATGGAACTGAACGTGTTATCGTTTCACAATTACACCGTAGTCCTGGTGTTTTTTTTGATAGCGATAAGGGTAAGATCCACTCATCAGGTAAAGTTTTATTTAATGCACGTATTATTCCTTATCGAGGATCTTGGCTAGATTTTGAATTTGATCAAAAAGATCACTTATTTGTTCGTATAGATCGCCGTCGTAAATTACCAGCTACGATTATTCTACGTGCGTTGCACTTAAGTACTAACGAAATTCTAGAAACTTTCTTTGAAAAAGTAGTTTTCAATATTAATGAACATAAGTTAGAGATGGAACTAGTTCCTGAACGTTTACGTGGAGAAACAGCTTCATTTGATATTGAAGCAAATGGTACTATATATGTAGAAAAAGGCCGTCGTATTACCGTACATCATATTCGCAAGCTTAAAAAAGATTACATTAATAAAATCAAAGTACCCGTCGAATACATTATCGGTAAAGTGATAGCAAAAGATTATATTAGTAATAATACAAACGAAATAATTGCTACTGCTAATACTGAAGTTTCTATTGAATTATTACATAAACTAAGTGCAGCTGGATTTCACTGTATTGAAATCTTATTTACAAATGACTTAGATCATGGTGCCTATATTTCAGATACATTGCGCATTGATCCTACAAAAGATCGTCTTAGTGCATTAGTAGAAATCTATCGTATGATGCGTCCTGGTGAACCACCAACCCGCGAAGCGGCTGAAAATCTTTTCGAAAATCTATTTTTTTCAGAAGATCGTTATGATTTATCTGCTGTTGGTCGAATGAAATTTAATCGTGCATTGTTACGTCAAGAGATAGAAGGTTCTGGTCTTTTGAGTAAAGATGACATCATAGAAGTAATGAAGAAACTAATTGATATTCGTAACGGTAAAGGTGAAGTAGATGATATCGATCATCTTGGCAATCGTCGTATCCGTTCTGTTGGTGAAATGGCAGAAAATCAATTTAGAGTGGGTTTAGTTCGCGTAGAACGTGCTGTTAAAGAACGTTTATCTCTAAGTGATTTGGATACTCTGATGCCGCAAGATATTATTAACGCTAAACCAATTTCAGCAGCTGTGAAAGAATTTTTTGGTTCTAGCCAATTATCGCAATTTATGGACCAAAATAATCCATTATCTGAGATTACCCATAAACGCCGTATTTCTGCACTAGGACCAGGTGGCCTTACTCGTGAACGTGCTGGATTCGAAGTACGTGACGTACATCCAACTCATTATGGTCGTGTTTGTCCCATCGAAACCCCAGAAGGACCTAATATTGGTCTAATAAACTCTCTCTCTGTATATGCACAAACGAACGAGTATGGGTTTCTAGAAACACCATATCGTCGTGTACATAATGGTATTGTTACTGAAGAAATTCATTATCTTTCTGCGATTGAAGAGGGTAACTTCGTTATTGCACAGGCAAATACTAATCTAGATGAAAACGGTAATTTTATTGATGATCTAGTTACCTGTCGTAATAAGGGTGAATCTAGTTTATTTAGCCATGAACAAGTGAACTATATGGATGTTTCAACTCAACAGGTTGTTTCTGTTGGTGCTTCTCTTATTCCTTTTCTAGAGCACGATGATGCTAATCGCGCTTTAATGGGTGCCAATATGCAACGTCAAGCAGTACCGACTTTACGTACAGACAAGCCATTAGTAGGTACTGGTATGGAGCGTATAGTAGCAGTTGACTCTGGAGTCACTGCTGTTGCTAAACGTGGCGGGATAGTTCAATATGTGGACGCTTCGCGTATTGTGATTAATATTAATAGTAATGAAATGTATTCAGATGAAGCTGGAATTGATATTTATCACATGACGAAATATATTCGTTCTAATCAGAATACCTGTATTAGTCAGAAGCCTTGTGTATCTTTAGGTGAACGAGTTGAGCGCGGTGATGTATTAGCTGATGGTCCATCTACTGATCTAGGAGAACTAGCCTTAGGGCAAAATATGCGTATAGCATTCATGCCATGGAATGGTTATAACTTTGAAGATTCTATGTTAGTCTCCGAACGTGTCGTACAAGATGATCGTTTTACAACTATTCATATACAGGAATTAGCTTGTATATCACGCGATACAAAACTTGGTCCTGAAGAGATTACTGCTGATATACCAAATGTAGGTGAAGCAGCGCTCTGCAAACTAGATGAATCAGGAATAGTCTATATTGGTGCAGAAGTTACGAGTGGTGACATACTAGTAGGTAAGGTTACACCAAAAGGTGAAACTCAGCTGACTCCAGAAGAAAAACTATTACGCGCTATTTTTGGCGAAAAAGCTTCAGACGTGAAAGATTCTTCATTACGAGTACCCAATGGTTTCTCTGGTACAGTAATCGATGTACAGGTTTTTACTAGAGACGGAGTAGAAAAAGACAAGCGAGCACTAGAAATTGAAGAGATGCAGCTTAAACAGGCTAAAAAAGATCTAACAGAAGAATTAAGAATTTTCGAAGCGGGTTTATTCACTCGTATTCGTGATGTACTAATCTCTGATGGTATAGATATTAATATTGATAAAATATCGAAGTTAAGTAGCGAGCAATGGCTTAAATTTGGTTTACAAAATGTAGACAAATACCATCAACTAGAACAATTAACAGAACAGTACCATGAGTTGAAAAAAGTTTTTGATAAAAGATTGGAAGAAAAG
Source organism: Candidatus Palibaumannia cicadellinicola (assembly GCF_000754265.1). Taxonomy (NCBI): domain Bacteria; kingdom Pseudomonadati; phylum Pseudomonadota; class Gammaproteobacteria; genus Candidatus Palibaumannia; species Candidatus Palibaumannia cicadellinicola. The sequence continues at coordinate 565,186 of NZ_CP008985.1, forward strand.
CGTAGTAAGATTACTCAAGGAGATGATCTCTCCCCTGGTGTTCTCAAAATAGTAAAGGTATACCTAGCAGTAAAAAGACAAATTCAGCCTGGCGATAAAATGGCTGGTCGTCACGGTAACAAAGGTGTGATTTCTAAGATCAATCCAATTGAAGATATGCCTTACGATGAAAAGGGCGTACCAGTTGATATAGTACTAAATCCACTGGGTGTTCCATCACGTATGAATATTGGTCAGATTCTTGAAACACATTTAGGAATGGCTGCGAAAGGTATCGGTGATAAAATTAATACTATGCTTAAGCAGCACCAAGATATAATCAAAATACGTGAATTTATTCAGAAAGCTTATAATGTGGGCGATAATGTACGACAAAAAGTTGATCTTAATCTATTTTCCGACGAAGAAGTACTACGGCTAGCTACAAACTTAAAAAATGGTATGCCAATAGCAACACCAGTGTTTGATGGTGCTACAGAGAAAGAAATTAAAGAACTCCTACAGTTAGGAGAGTTGCCAACATCTGGTCAAATAACTCTCTTTGATGGTAGGACCGGTGAAAAATTTGAGCGTCAAGTAACAGTAGGCTATATGTATATGCTTAAACTTAATCATCTAGTTGATGATAAAATGCATGCGCGTTCAACTGGATCTTATAGCTTAGTGACTCAACAACCTCTGGGTGGTAAAGCACAGTTCGGTGGTCAACGTTTCGGTGAAATGGAAGTTTGGGCACTAGAAGCTTATGGTGCAGCATATACGTTACAAGAAATGTTGACCGTCAAGTCAGACGATGTTAATGGTCGTACCAAAATGTATAAAAATATTGTTGATGGTAATCACACTATGGAACCAGGAATGCCGGAATCTTTCAACGTCTTATTAAAAGAAATACGTTCTCTGGGTATTAATATTGAACTAGAAGAAGAATAATTTCTTCTAACAATTAACATAACATATAAATAAGCGTGCCTGCAATATCAAAATCAGGCATCTCACAGATCTTAGATCTAACTCTGACAAGAGCTAAAAGCCGTGAAAGATTTACTGAAATTTCTGAAAGCACAAGCTAAGACTGAAGAGTTTGATGCGATAAAAATCGCACTAGCTTCACCAGACATGATCCGTTCCTGGTCTTTCGGTGAAGTAAAAAAACCTGAGACTATTAATTACCGCACTTTTAAACCTGAGCGTGATGGTTTATTTTGTGCACGTATTTTCGGACCGGTTAAAGATTACGAGTGTTTATGCGGTAAATACAAACGTCTGAAGCATCGTGGTGTTATTTGCGAAAAATGTGGCGTTGAAGTGACCCAGACAAAAGTGCGTCGCGAGCGTATGGGACATATCGAGCTTGCTTCTCCTACGGCACATATTTGGTTTTTAAAATCTTTACCATCACGTATAGGTTTATTGCTAGATATGCCACTACGTGATATAGAGCGTGTACTCTACTTCGAGTCCTACGTAGTAGTTGAAAGTGGTATGACTAATTTAGAATGTAATCAAATCTTAACTGAAGAGCAGTATTTAGATGCCCTCGAAGAGTTTGGTGATGAGTTTGATGCTAAAATGGGCGCAGAAGCTATTCATGCTTTGTTAAAAAATATAGCTCTTGAGCAGGAATGTGAACAATTACGAGAAGAACTAGAAGAAACTACCTCAGAAACGAAACGTAAGAAACTTACTAAACGTATTAAGTTACTAGAAGCATTTGTACAATCAGGAAATAAGCCTGAATGGATGATCTTAAATGTACTACCAGTATTGCCGCCAGATCTACGTCCGTTAGTACCGCTAGACGGTGGACGTTTTGCTACATCAGATCTCAATGATTTATATCGCCGTGTTATTAATCGTAATAATCGTCTTAAACGATTACTTGATTTATCCGCACCAGATATTATTGTTCGCAATGAAAAACGTATGTTGCAAGAAGCAGTAGATGCATTACTAGACAACGGACGACGCGGACGTGCAATTACAGGCTCTAATAAGCGTCCGCTAAAGTCTTTAGCAGATATGATAAAAGGAAAGCAAGGTCGTTTTCGTCAGAATTTATTAGGTAAACGCGTCGATTACTCTGGCCGTTCAGTAATTACTGTCGGACCATACCTACGTCTACATCAATGTGGTCTACCAAAGAAGATGGCCCTTGAACTATTTAAGCCTTTTATCTATGGCAAGCTAGAACGCCGTGGTCTTGCAACGACTATTAAAGCTGCAAAGAAAATGGTTGAACGTGAAGAAGCAGTGGTTTGGGATATTTTGGATGAAGTAATTCGTGAACATCCGGTAATGTTGAATCGTGCGCCAACTTTGCATCGTCTGGGTATACAAGCATTTGAACCTGTACTAATTGAAGGTAAAGCTATTCAATTACATCCATTAGTTTGTGCTGCATATAACGCAGACTTTGACGGCGATCAAATGGCAGTACATATTCCATTAACACTTGAAGCACAATTAGAAGCTCGAGCTTTAATGATGTCTACTAATAATATTTTATCACCAGCAAACGGTGAACCTATTATAGTACCATCACAAGATGTCGTTTTAGGTTTATACTATATGACTCGTGACCGCGTTAATGGTAAAGGTGAAGGTATGGTTCTTACTGGACCTAAAGAAGCGGAACGTATTTATCGTCTTGGAATAGCAGAGTTACATGCTCGTATTAAAGTACGTATTACGGAATATGAGAAAAATGATCATGGTAACTGGATTGAAAACACACACATTATAGACACAACAATTGGACGAGCTATACTATGGATGATAGTTCCAAAGGGATTACCTTTTGTACTGGTTAACCAGGTGCTTGGTAAAAAATCTATCTCTAAGATGTTGAATACCTGTTATCGTATATTAGGTCTTAAACCTACGGTAATTTTTGCTGATCAAATTATGTATACTGGTTTTGCCTATGCTGCTCGTTCTGGTTCATCAGTTGGTATTGATGATATGATTATACCTTCCAAGAAAGCAGATATTATCAATGACGCTGAAGCAGAAGTAGCTGAGATTCAAGAGCAATTCCAATCCGGTTTAGTGACTGCTGGTGAACGCTACAACAAAGTAATTGATATATGGGCTGCTGCTAATGAACGCGTAGCTAAAGCTATGATGGATAATCTTTCTACTGAAACTGTTATTAATAGTAATGGTGTAGAAGAAAGGCAGGTATCATTTAATAATATTTTTATGATGTCAGACTCTGGTGCACGGGGATCTGCTGCACAGATTAGGCAGTTAGCAGGTATGCGTGGCTTAATGGCAAAACCTGATGGTTCAATTATAGAAACTCCGATTACAGCTAATTTCCGTGAGGGTTTAAACGTTTTACAATACTTTATTTCTACACATGGTGCACGTAAAGGTTTAGCAGATACAGCATTAAAAACAGCAAATTCTGGTTATCTGACTCGTCGTTTAGTAGATGTAGCACAAGATCTTGTAGTGACTCAAGATGATTGTGGTACTATTGCAGGTATTATTATGACCCCAGTGATAGAAGGTGGCGACGTAAAAGAACCATTGCGCGAACGTGTACTAGGTCGTGTCACAGCAGAAGATCTATTGAAACCTGGTAGTGCTGATGTTCTTGTGGAACGTAATACTCTACTCAATGAGCAATGGTGTGACGTACTAGAAGAAAACTCTGTTGATAATATTAAAGTTCGTTCAGTCGTTACCTGTGACACAGACTTTGGTGTCTGTGCCTATTGTTATGGTCGTGACTTAGCACGTGGTCATTTAGTTAATAATGGTGAAGCTATCGGTGTTATAGCTGCACAATCTATTGGTGAACCTGGTACTCAGCTAACTATGCGGACTTTTCATATCGGTGGAGCTGCCTTCCGTGCTGCGGCTGAATCGAGCATTCAAGTCAAAAATCAAGGTACTATTCGTCTCATCAACGCTAAATACGTAATTAATATTAGTAATAAAATAGTTATTACTTCTCGCAATACTGAACTAAAGTTAATCGATGAATTTGGCCGAACTAAAGAAAGCTATAAAGTACCATATGGTGCAGTGATGGCAAAAGGTGATGGATCAAAAATTATGGGTGGGGAAATAGTTGCGAACTGGGATCCACATACCATGCCTGTGATCACTGAAGTTGACGGTTTTATTCGTTTTACTGATATGATCGATGGGCAGACTATTACTCGCCAGACCGATGAACTTACTGGTTTATCATCTATCGTCGTATTAGATACAGCCGAAAGAAATAGTGGCGGTAAAGATTTAAGACCAGCGCTGAAGATTGTTGATCTAAATAATCATGATGTGCTTATCCCAAATACTGATATGCCTGCACAATATTTTCTACCTGGTAAGACCATTATACAGTTGGAAGATGGAACTAAAATTCATAGTGGTGATACCTTAGCACGTTTGCCGCAAGAAACTAGTGGTACTAAAGATATTACTGGTGGTCTACCGCGTGTAGCAGATTTATTCGAAGCTCGTAGACCTAAAGAGCCAGCTATTTTAGCTGAAGTGAGTGGGATTATTTCTTTTGGTAAAGATACTAAAGGAAAACGTCGTCTAGTAATATCACCGTTAAATAGCAGTGACACTTATGAAGAGATGATTCCTAAATGGCGTCAGCTTAACGTGTTTGAAGGTGAACACGTAGAACGCGGTGACGTGATCTCTGATGGACCAGAATCTCCGCATGATATTTTACGTTTACGTGGTGTACATGCTGTGACTCGCTATATTGTAAATGAAGTACAAGATGTTTATCGTTTACAAGGAGTCAAAATAAATGATAAGCATATTGAAGTAATTGTTCGTCAGATGCTGCGTAAAGCTACTATTATTAGTGCTGGTAATTCAGATTTTTTAGAAGGTGAACAAGTAGAATATTCACGTATTAAGATTAAAAATCTTCAGTTAAAACACGAAGGCAAAAGAGAAATAACTTATGTACGCGATCTGCTAGGTATAACTAAAGCATCGTTAGCTACGGAATCATTTATATCAGCTGCTTCTTTCCAAGAAACTACACGCGTGCTCACAGAAGCAGCTGTAGCGGGCAAAAGCGATGAATTACGCGGTCTAAAAGAAAATGTTATTGTCGGTCGGCTTATTCCGGCTGGTACAGGTTATGCATATCATCAAGAACGTGCCCGCAATCGTCACCATAGGGAAGAGTTTAATGTACAGCAGATTACTGCTGATGAAGCGTCAGCTAATCTCGCGGAACTATTAAACTTAGGATTAAGTAACCACGATCACTAATATGAGGTTAAAACCTTTCAATACATTTAGTCTGAATGTATATGCACACAGGGTAGCTACTGCGCATAACGAAGCTCAATTATTTATGTTATGGAAACAAGCATTACAAATGAATCGTCCTGTATTACTACTAGGTAGCGGTAGCAATGTTCTATTTCTAGAAAATTATACTGGCATTGTTTTACTTAATCGTATTAAGGGTATTGTAATTCAAGAAGATGCTGAAGCATGGTATGTACATGTCGGTGCTGGTGAATTATGGCATGATTTAGTAACTTATACTATTAATAGACAAATACCTGGGTTGGAGAATCTTGCCTTGATACCAGGCTATACAGGCTCAGCGCCGATACAAAATATCGGCGCCTATGGTGTAGAATTACAAGATTTCTGTAAATATGTCGATATTATTCAGTTAGATAACGGTAAAAAAATCCGTCTTAGTGCATTAGAATGTCAATTTGGCTACCGAGATAGTATTTTTAAGCATAATTATCGCGATAATTATGCTATTGTTGCTGTAGGACTACGGTTTAGTAAATTTTGGCGACCAGTTTTAAATTACGGTGAACTCAGACTACTAAATCCGCACCACATTACGCCGCGTCAAATATTTGATACAGTCTGCACTATGCGGCGTAATAAATTACCAAATCCAAAGATCGGTAATGCTGGTAGTTTTTTTAAAAATCCACTAATTGATACGAAAACGGCCACGCAATTATTAACGTGTTATCCCGATATACCATACTATCCACAAACTAATGGTGGAGTAAAAATAGCTGCAGGATGGCTAATTGATCGCTGTAAATTAAAAGGTTATCAATTTGGTAACGCAGCTGTTTATGAAAAACAGGCATTAATATTAATTAATGTTGGGCATGCTAATGGAAGTGAAATCGCTACACTCGCTAAGTATGTACGTGACTATGTAGCAGATAAATTTGCGATTTGGCTAGAACCCGAAGTACGTTTTATTGGCGCAGAAGGAGAAGTAGATGCCATTGGCGCCTTATCATGATAATATGACAGAAACTAGCATTCCGTTGAAACTAATTAACATATTATCCGACGGAAATGTTCATTCCTGTAAACAATTTGGTGAAAAACTATATATTAACTCTCTAAATATCAATAAACACATTCAGACTGTCTATGATTGGGGTATAGATTTATTAAAAATACCTGGTCAAGGTCAAAGTAACAATTATCGTTTACATACGCCATTGCAACTTCTCGATAAACAAGTCATTCAAATGCTACTTCCCACGGGAAGGATAGTAGTACTCTCAGTTATTAACTCAACAAATCAATATTTAATTGATCGTATTGCTTATTTACAGCCTGGAGATGCTTGTGTTGCCGAGTATCAACTACATGGCCGTGGGCGGCGTGGCCGAAAATGGATCTCTCAATTTGGTAATAATATTTATTTATCTATTTATTGGCGTTTAGAGCAGCAGGGGCCGGCTACATTAATTGGTCTTAGTTTAATGGTTGGTATCATAGTTGCTGAAATTTTGCAAAATATTGGTGCAAGTAACGTACAAGTCAAATGGCCAAATGATCTTTACCTTAATAATCGTAAATTAGCCGGTATTTTAGTTGAAACATCTGGTAGATCAGGTGATATAGGACATATCGTTATTGGCACTGGTATTAATTTAGCAATGCCTATCATGGAAAAAAGATGGATTAATTTAAAAGAAATCGGTATTGATATTGTTAGAAACAAGTTAGTCGCTGAACTAACTAATGCGTTACGTAATGCTTTACTACTATTTGAACGAGACGGTTTTGCGCCTTTTATTTTACGCTGGCAAGCACTAGATTACTTATATAATAAGCCAGTAAAATTATTAAGAGGTGATGGTAAATATAGTGAAATTATAGGAATTGCCCGTGGCATTAATACACAAGGAGCCTTACTGTTAGAACAACAAGGGCAAATCAATACCTATATTAATGGTGAAATCTCATTACGTTCTTACACATAACATGACAGGCCGGTATTCTGACTAACTGAACTACCGCACCTTAAAAAGGTATTGCCTGGCAGTTTCCTACTCTCACATGGGGAAACCCCACACTACCATTGGCGCTACGGTATTTCACTTCTGAGTTCGGTATGGTATCAGGTGGGACCACCGCGCTATTGCCACCAGGCAATTTTTTCAGTAATTAAATTAACTTTGTTGTAAACATTTAAAATTAAACTAAATATTTTAGGTGTTGTAAGGTTAAGTCTCACGGGTCATTAGTATCTGTTAGCTCAACGCCTCACAGCGCTTACACATCAGACCTATCAACGTTATAGTCTTTAACGTCCCTTTAGGAGGCTTAAACTTCAGCCTCAGGGAAGACTCATCTTGAGGCAAGTTTCCCGCTTAGATGCTTTCAGCGGTTATCTTTTCCGCACATAGCTACCGGGCAATGCCATTGGCATGACAACCCGCACACCAGCGGTGCGTCCACTCCGGTCCTCTCGTACTAGGAGCAGCCCCTCTCAATCTTCCAACGCCCATGGCAGATAGGGACCGAACTGTCTCACGACGTTCTAAACCCAGCTCGCGTACCACTTTAAATGGCGAACAGCCATACCCTTGGGACCTACTTCAGCCCCAGGATGTGATGAGCCGACATCGAGGTGCCAAACACCGCCGTCGATATGAACTCTTGGGCGGTATTAGCCTGTTATCCCCGGAGTACCTTTTATTCGTTGAGCGATGGCCCTTCCATTTAGAACCATCGGATCACTAAGACCTGCTTTCGCATCTGCTTGAATTGTCACTCTCGCAGTTAAGCTAGCTTATGCCTTTGCACTAACCTCACGATGTCCGACCGTGATTAGCTAACCTTTGTGCTCCTCCGTTACTTTTTAGGAGGAGACCGCCCCAGTCAAACTACCCACCAGACACTGTCTTCAATCCGGATTACGGACTAGAGTTAGAACATAAAACACTAAAGGGTGGTATTTCAAGGTTGGCTTCATGTAGACTGGCGTCTACACTTCAAAGCCTCCCACCTATCCTACACATCAAAGTTTGATATTCAGTATCAAGCTATAGTAAAGGTTCACGGGGTCTTTCCGTCTTGCCACGGGTACACCGCATCTTCACGGCGAATTCAATTTCACTGAGTCTCGGGTAGAGACAGTCTGGCCATCATTACGCCATTCGTGCAGGTCGGAACTTACCCGACAAGGAATTTCGCTACCTTAGGACCGTTATAGTTACGGCCGCCGTTTACCGGGGCTTCGATCAAGAGCTTAGTGACTCTATTAATTAACCTTCCGGCACCGGGCAGGCGTCACACCGTATACGTCCACTTTCGTGTTTGCACAGTGCTGTGTTTTTAATAAACAGTTGCAGCCAGCTGGTATCTGCGACTGGCTTCAGCGTTAGGAGCAAGTCCTATAACTTACATGCCAGCGTGCCTTCTTCCGAAGTTACGGCACCATTTTGCCTAGTTCCTTTACCCGAGTTCTCTCAAGCGCCTTAGTATTCTCTACCTGACTACCTGTGTTGGTTTGAGGTACGATTTTATGTAACCTGAAGCTTAGAGGCTTTTCTTGGAAGCATAGCATCAATTCCTTTACCATTGGAATGGTTAGTCATCACGCCTTAGTGTTATGAAAAAGCGGATTTGCCTACTTTTTCCACCTACACGTTTAAACCGGGACAACCGTTACCCGGCGAACTTAGCTTTCTTCGTTCCCCCTTCGCAGTTACATCTAGTACAGGAATATTAACCTGTTTTCCATCGACTACGCCTTTCGGCCTCGCCTTAGGGGTCGACTTACCCTGCTCCGATTACCGTTGAACAGGAAACCTTAGTCTTTCGGCGAGCGGGTTTTTTACCCGCTTTATCGTTACTTATGTCAGCATTCGCACTTCTGATACCTCCAGTATATTTTACAATATACCTTCACAGGCTTACAGAACGCTCCTCTACCCAGCAATATGCAAATATTGCTGCCGCAGCTTCGGTGCATAGTTTAGCCCCGTTACATTTTCCGCGCAGGACGACTCGACCAGTGAGCTATTACGCTTTCTTTAAATGATGGCTGCTTCTAAGCCAACATCCTGGTTGTTTATGACTTCCCACTTCGTTTCCCACTTAACTATGACTTTGGGACCTTAGCTGGCGGTCTGGGTTGTTTCCCTTTTCACGATGGACGTTAGCACCCATCGTGTGTCTCCCGTGATAACATTCTTTAGTATTCGTAGTTTGCATTGGGTTGGTAACCCAGAATGGACCCCTAGCCAAAACAGTGCTCTACCCCCAAAGATGAATTCACGAGGCGCTACCTAAATAGCTTTCGAGGAGAACCAGCTATCTCCCGGTTTGATTGGCCTTTCACCCCTAGCCACAAGTCATCCGCTAATTTTTCAACATTAGTCGGTTCGATCCTTCAGTTAGTGTTACTTAACCTTCAATCTGCTCATGGCTAGCTCACCGGGTTTCGGGTCTATATCCTGCAACTAAACGCCCAATTAAGACTCGGTTTCCCTACGGCTCCCCTATATGGTTAACCTTGCTACAGAATATAAGTCGCTGACCCATTATACAAAAGGTACGCAGTCACATTTTAAAAATGCTTCTACTGCTTGTACGTATACGGTTTCAGGTTCTATTTCACTCCCCTTACCGGGGTTCTTTTCACCTTTCCCTTACGGTACTAGTTCACTATCGATCAGTCAGGAGTATTTAGCCTTAGAGGATGGTCCCCCCATCTTCAAACAGGATACCACGTGTCCCGCTTTACTTCTTAAGCTCACAGCTTATATATTTTTGAATACAGGGCTATCACCTATTATTGCTGTTTTTTCCAAACACATTTTTCTAACATATAAACTGATGATGGCTTTAGGCTGTTCCCTGTTCGCTCGCCACTACTGAGGGAATCTCGGTTGATTTCTTTTCCTCAGGATACTTAGATGTTTCAGTTCTCCTGGTTCGCTTTATTAAGCTATGAATTTACTTAATAATGATACAAAAATTTGTATCGGGTTTTCCCATTCGGATATCATCGGTTGATAATGCTTCCTATCAGCTTACCGATGCTTTTCGCAGATTAGCACGTCCTTCATCGCCTCTGACTGTCTAGGCATTCACCGTATACGCTTAGTTACTTAACCTCACAACCCTAAAATATTTTGTTATTTTGAGTTTAATTTTAAATTGTTAAAGAACAAACATACTAAATTTACATTTATACAAATTGTATCTAATAATTGTTGCATTCGTCCCCTAGGGGAGTTGAACCCCTGTTGCTGCCGTGAAAGGGCAGCGTCCTAGACCACTAGACGAAGGGGACATAAATAAAAATTATATGTAAATACTATATTTAAATAAATATACATACTTTATTAATAGTTATTAATAATAACTAGATAATTTGTGTGGACACATCACAATTTTATTTAACTTTTTAGTGTAAGGAGGTGATCCAACCGCAGGTTCCCCTACGGTTACCTTGTTACGACTTCACCCCAGTTATGAATCACAAAGTGGTAAGCGCCCTCTCGTATTATGAGTTAAGCTACTAACTTCTTTTGCAATACACTCCCATGGTGTGACGGGCGGTGTGTACAAGGCCCGGGAACGTATTCACCGTGGCATTCTGATCCACGATTACTAGCGATTCCGACTTCATAGAGTCGAGTTGCAGACTCTAATCCGGACTACGATGCACTTTATGAGGTTTGCTAACTCTTACGAGATTGCTTCTCTTTGTATGCACCATTGTAGCACGTGTGTAGCCCTACTCGTAAGGGCCATGATGACTTGACGTTATCCTCACCTTCCTCCGGTTTATCACCGGCAGTCTCCTTTGAGTTCCCGACTTAATCGTTGGCAACAAAGGATAAGGGTTGCGCTCGTTGCGGGACTTAACCCAACATTTCACAACACGAGCTGACGACAGCCATGCAGCACCTGTCTCAGAGTTCCCGAAGGCACTAAAGCTTTTCTGCTTTATACTCTGGATGTCAAGAGTAGGTAAGGTTTTTCGCGTTGTATCGAATTAAACCACATGCTCCACCGCTTGTGCGGGCCCCCGTCAATTCATTTGAGTTTTAACCTTGCGGTCGTACTCCCCAGGCGGTCGATTTAATGCGTTAGCTTCGAAAGCTATAGCTCAAGGCTACAACCTTCAAATCGACATCGTTTACAGCGTGGACTACCAGGGTATCTAATCCTGTTTGCTCCCCACGCTTTCGTACTTGAGCGTCAGTTTTCGTCCAGGGGGGCGCCTTCGCCACTGGTATTCTTCCAGATCTCTACGCATTTCACCGCTACACCTGGAATTCTCCCCCCCTCTACGAGACTCTAGCTTACCAGTTTCAAATGCAATTCCTAGGTTAAGCCTAGGGCTTTCACACCTGACTAAATAAACCGCCTACATACGCTTTACGCCCAGTAATTCCGATTAACGCTTGCACCCTCCGTCTTACCGCGGCTGCTGGCACGGAGTTAGCCGGTGCTTCTTTTGCGGGTAACGTCAATTGACAATTATTATTAGTAACTTCATTTTCTTCCCCGCTGAAAGTGCTTTACAACCCGAAGGCCTTCTTCACACACGCGGTATAGCTGCATCAGGGTTTCCCCCATTGTGCAAGATTCCCCACTGCTGCCTCCCGTAGGAGTCTGGACCGTGTCTCAGTTCCAGTGTGGCTGGTCATCCTCTCAGACCAACTAGAGATCGTTGCCTAGGTGAGCTATTATCTCACCTACTAGCTAATCTCATCTGGGTTCATCTTATGGCATGAGGCCTAAATTAGGTCCCCCATTTTGGTCTGACGACATTATGCGGTGTTAGCTATCGTTTCCAATAGTTATCCCTCTCCATAAGGTAGATCCCCAGATATTACTCACCCGTTCGCCGCTTGCCGGCAAAGTAATTAATTTACTTTCCGATGCCGCTCGACTTGCATGTGTTAAGCTTACCGCCAGCGTTCAATCTGAGCCATGATCAAACTCTTCAATTGAAAATTGTTTACTTAAAAAATTATTCATAAAAAACAATGTTATTAGTTTTTTAAGTTTTTAACTATTTTTTGCGTGTGTCCACACAAATTATCTAATCAATTATTAAAGAGCATTGTCGAATAAGATAATTATTAATCGACATTGTTTATATGTTACCTGATCTTACTGATCAGTCAAGAGTTTATTTATAATATAAATATAATTATTTAATTTTAGTTAAGTTAAGTAATGTATTATAATAATAAATGTAACATAAAGTACTCATAAAGTGTTAAATCAGTAATTTAGCACTTAATTATAAAACTTATTATTAGCTTTTTTTCACTTTAGGTAAGTCAATAATAGTTCCTTCATAAATTTTAGCTGATAGACCAATAGATTCATATAGCGTAGGATGAGCATGAATAGTTAGTGCTATATCTTCTGCATCACAACCCATCTCAATTGCGAGACTAATTTCACCAAGTAATTCTCCTCCATTTGTTCCAACTATTGCTCCTCCAATAATTTTATGTGTATTTTTATTAATAATTAATTTAGTCATACCATCTTTACAATTTGAAGCAATAGCTCTACCTGAAGCTAACCAAGGGAAAATAGATACTTCATAGTTTATACTTTTTTCTTTAGCTTCTTTTTCAGTAAGCCCAACCCAGGCTAATTCAGGCTCAGTATAAACAATTGAAGGAATTACTTTTGGATCAAAGTAATGATTAAGATTAGCAATGACTTCTGCAGCTATATAACCTTCATGTATTCCTTTATGCGCTAACATTGGTTGACTTACTATATCACCGATGGCATAAATATGTGGTATATTAGTACGCATCTGTTTATCAACATGAATAAAACCTTTATTATCAACTGCAATACCGATCTTTTTAAGATTTAATAATTGACCGTTTGGATTTCTACCAATAGCTATTAAAACTACATCATAACGTTGAGTTATTACATGATTATTCTTAAAGTTCATGGTAACATAAATACCATCTACTTTTGTTTCTAAAGCTGTTACCTTAGTTTCTAATATAAGAGTAAATTTGTTACTAATATGTTTAGTAAAAACTGCGATGACATCTTTATCTACAGTAGGAATAACCTGATCTGCAATTTCTACTATATCTATTTCTGAACCTAACATATGATAAATAGTTGCTATTTCTAGCCCAATAATTCCACCTCCTATAACTAACATTTTTTTAGGTACAAAATTTAGTGCTAATGCATCAGTAGAATTCCAAATACGTTGGTCTGTAAAAGATATTAATGGTAATGGAATAGGACTAGAACCTGCAGCAATTATCGCATGATCAAAAGTAATATTAACAATATTATTATTACTTATTACTTTTATAGTGTTAGTACTGGTAAATTGACCATATCCATTTACTATTTGAATATTACGTTCTTTAGCCATATGGTGTAAACCACTGGTAAGTTGATTGATTACTTTTTCTTTCCAGAGACGCATTTTATGAATATCAGTATGTAATTCCCCACATAATATACTTTGTTGACTCAAAGCTTGAGCTTCTGTTATGACTTTAGTCACATGTAATAAAGCTTTTGACGGAATACATCCAACATTAAGACATACTCCACCTAGAGTAGGATAACGTTCTACTAACGTAGTATATAATCCTAAATCTGCACAACGAAAAGCAGCAGAATAACCTCCTGGACCAGCACCAAGGACCACTACTTGAGTTTTAATTTCAGTATTCATTATGACCTCTTAGGTATTTTCTGTTGCTATTAAATTTTATAAGTTTATTAGTTATTAACTTTATATAATTAATAATTACAAAATTAGATTACGTATGTTAGACATATGGTTGTTAATAACTTTAATAAAACGTGCTCCATCTGCTCCATTAATAACTCTATGATCATAAGATAATGATAAAGGTAACATCAGTAAAGATATAAAATTTTTACCAGTCCAAACTTGTTTTAAATATGATTTAGATACTCCGAGGATTGCTACCTCGGGTGCATTTACTATTGGTGTAAATTGCATACCACCAATACCGCCTAAACTCGAGATAGTAAAACATCCTCCTTCCATATCAGATGCCATAAGCTTACCCGCATGAGCTTTTTCAGATAAAGAAATAATTTCACGCGATAAATCAATAATACCTTTTTTATTGACTTCATGGCATACTGGTACTACTAAGCCATTTTGGGTATCTACTGCAATACCAATATTTACATATTTTTTTAGTATTACTTGTTGCCCATTCACTGATAGTGAACTATTAAAAATAGGTAATTCTTTTAGTGCTTGCGCAACAGATTTTATTATAAAGCTCAATAAGGTAATTTTAATATGAGGATAATTTTGTTTGATTTGAATATTTTGTTTTTGTCTAAACTCTTCCACATCAGTAATATTAGCTTCATCGAATTGAGTTACATGAGGAATCATAGTCCAGTTACGATATAAATTCGCACTAGAAATTTTTTGTATTTTTCCTAATTCTCTAATCTCTATTTCTCCAAATTTGCTGAAATCAATTTCTGGCAATATTGATGGAATCAAGTTATTATTATTTATATTATTATTATATTTAATAATATGTCGAATATAAGTTTGAACATCCTCACGTACAATACGACCTTTACGACCTGTACCTTTTATATTTGCTAAGTTTATACCGAATTCACGTGCTAAATTACGAATGACTGGAGTAGCATAAACGTACGCTTCGTTTTCAGTATCATTAATTTCTGTTTTCTCTATATTTTCTGTTTTCTCAGGTACAGCTATGAGATTTAAACATGATTCTGATACCATATCTTCTACATCAAATACCATAATAATAGTACCAGTGCTAATTTTATCACCTACATTAATATTAATTTCTTTTACAACACCTGGAAATGGTGCAGGAATTTCCATCGATGCTTTATTACCTTCTACAGTAATTAATGATTGTTCAATTTTGACTTGATCGCCTATATTTACTAAAATTTCAGTAACTTCTACTTCATCAAGACCAATGTCTGGTACTTTAATTTGTATCGTCATTATTAACTTATCTCGTTTATGCAAAACGTGGACTAATTTTGTCAGGATTAATACCGAATCTTTTAATTGCGTTGCTAACAATATCAGTTTTGAGTTTTTTACTTTTGGTTAGTACCCACAATGCTGCAACTACTATATAGCTTGCATCTATTTCAAAATAGTGACGCAAGTTATCACGACTATCAGATAGGCCAAAACCATCGGTACCTAAAACATGAAATGGTGTGGTAGGAATAAAATTGCTAATTTGTTCCGCAAATAGTTTCATATAGTCAGTAGATGCTATTACTGGTGCTGTATTTAAAATAGTAGCAACATATGGTATACGTGGAGTTTCAGTTGGATGTAGCATGTTCCAACGTTCACAATCTTGGCCATCTCGTGCTAACTCAGTAAATGATGTCACACTATAAACATCAGAACTAATATCATATTCTTGTGATAATATTTTAGCTGCTTTACGTACATGGCGTAAAATCGCCCCTGAACTTATTAGCTGTACTTTACCTTGTGTACCTGCTAAGGTTTCTAGCTTATAAATTCCTTTACGAATTCCTTCTTCTACTCCTACTGGCATAACTGGCATGAAATAATTTTCATTTAGTGTTGTGATATAATAGAAAATGTTTTCTTGTTGTTTTCCATACATACGATGCAAACCATCATGGATAATGACCGCTACTTCATAAGCATAGGATGGATCGTAAGAGATACAATTAGGAATTGTTAATGCTTGAATATGACTATGACCATCTTCATGTTGCAAACCTTCACCATTTAGGGTAGTACGACCAGAAGTTCCTCCAATTAAAAAACCACGCGCTTGTTGATCTCCTGCAGCCCAAAATAGATCACCAGTACGTTGAAAACCAAACATAGAATAATAGATATAAAATGGAATCATTGGAAAATCATTAGAACTGTAAGAAGTAGCAGCTGCTAACCAGGAAGATGCGGCACCTAACTCATTAATACCTTCCTGTAGAATTTGTCCTTTATCATCTTCACGATAGTAAGCTAGTTGTTCTCTATCTTGTGGGGTATACTGTTGACCATCCGAATTATAAATTCCAATTAATCTAAATAATCCTTCCATACCAAATGTACGTGCTTCATCTGCAATAATAGGTACTATTCTATTTTTTATAATCGGTTTTTTAAGCAAAATGCTTAATACACGTACAAAAGCAATTGTAGTAGAAATTTTTTTGTTTTGTTCTTTTAGTAATGAAATAAAATCATCTAAGCTTGGTAATTCAAGTGATTGAGTAAAGTTTTTCAGTCTACTTGGCAAATAACCATGTAGTGCGTTGCGTCGTTCATGCAAATATTTAAATTCTTCTGATTCTTTTTTAAAAGTAATGTATGGGAGTGACTCTATTTGATCATCAGTAATGACACTTAAATTAAAACGATCACGAAAGTAACGTATTTCTTCTATATTCATTTTTTTTACTTGATGGGCAATATTCATTCCTTCTCCTGTCACACCCATACCGTAACCTTTAATTGTATGCACTAAAATTACTGTCGGTTTACCAGTAGTAAGCTTAGCTCTTTGCATAGCAGCAAAAATTTTTTTGGGATCATGACCACCACGGTTTAGCGCCCAAATTTCTTCATCACTCATATTTTTTACTAGCTCTGCAGTTTCATGGTATTTACCAAAAAAATGTTTACGTACATAAGCACCATTCTTAGATTTTAAAGTTTGGTAATCACCATCTAAAGTTTCATTCATCAGCTGTACTAATTTTCCTTTAGTGTCTTGACGTAATAGTTCATCCCAGCGACTACCCCAGATAACTTTGATTACTTTCCAACCTGCACCAGCAAATACACTTTCTAACTCATTAATTATTTTTCCATTACCAATAACAGGACCATCTAGACGCTGTAAATTACAGTTAATAATAAATATGAGATTATCAAGTTTTTCACGAGTCGCTATAGTCAGTGCACCTTTAGATTCTGGTTCATCCATTTCACCATCCCCTAAAAAAGCATAAATTGTTTGATCACTTGTATCTTTCAATCCACGATTATGTAAATATTTAAGAAATTTAGCTTGATAAATTGCACAAATAGGTCCTAATCCCATAGAAACAGTAGGAAATTGCCAATATTCAGGCATAAGTTTCGGATGTGGATAAGAAGATAATCCTTGACCATCTACTTCCTGGCGAAAATTGTTCAGTTGTTCTGCTGTAATGCGTCCTTCTAGAAAAGATCTAGCATAAATACCAGGCGATATATGTCCTTGAAAATAAACTAAATCACCACCATCTTTATTATTTCTAGCTCGAAAAAAATGATTAAAGCAAACATCATAAATTGTTGCAGATGATTGAAAAGAAGCTATGTGACCACCTAAATCAAGATTCTTTTTAGAGGCATGTAATACCATCATTACAGTATTCCAGCGAATCGCAGAACGAATACGACGCTCTAGTTCTAAATTACCTGGATACTCAGGCTCATCTTCTACCGAAATGCTATTGATATAATTATTATTAGAGGATAGATCTGTAGAAATTTGAATCCCATTTTCACGTGCTTTTTCTAATATCTGATTAATTAAAAACTGTGCTCGTGCAATACCTTCTTCACGAATAACCGATTCGAGAGACTGTAACCAGTCGCATGTTTCGATCGGATCTACGTCATGATATAATCCTTCTGACATGGTCAGTTTTCCTTTTATTTGCTTAAGGTAAAATATAAAGTTTGTTATACATTATGTTTTATTTTCTAACTATGTATTACTAATTAAATTGAACTCATTTCAAATTTCAAAAGTTTACGTCTCAGTAGACGATCAGTAAGTCTCCATCAAAACAATAGCTAATAAAATATTTAATAATATATATAGTTATATTATATATATTACATATAATATATATAATATAACTTAAGCTATTGATCAATAGTAATTAATGAATATTTACTTAGATGTTACATGGTATGGACTATGTTGAGAAAAATTGATATTTTCATATCAAATTGAAAGTAACAAAATCTTAACCTTTTTGTCTACAACAGCTTATGTTTCATTACGTATAGTAATAGTAGTAACAATTAAAAGTTACTAATATACTTCATATATTTTATATAGTAAACATACTATACTTTGTATAGTAGTATTTAACAAAATTATATTAATACTTTTGAAAGTTATTCAACTTAAGTTTTTTTACTTATAAAATATAATCATATAATAGTTAAGTATTTTCAAAGATAATATATCTAGTAATTAACATGGAGCCATTATGTTTTCTTCTAGTTATAATACTAAGATTCGTAAAGCAGAATTATTTACACGCATTCAACAAGATCTTCCATATACTGTAAGTTTTGCACTTCAAGAAGATTTAGGTGGAATTACTAATGCACAGGCAGATATTACTGCGCAACTCATACCTCATCAAAGTAAATCTACTGCAGTTATTATAACCCGTGAAAATGGTGTCTTCTGTGGTAAAAACTGGTTTCAAGAAGTTTTCAAACAACTCGGTGGAAATATTAATATTCATTGGCAAGTTAACGATGGTGATATTATACAAGCTAATCAACTACTATGTAACATGATTGGTTCTACACAAATATTACTAACTGGTGAACGTACTGCTCTAAATTTTATTCAAACTATGAGTGGTGTTGCTAGCACAGTCAAACGTTACGCTGATGTATTAAAACATACCAAAACTAAACTATTAGACACTCGTAAAACACTACCGGGTTTACGTACGGCATTCAAATATGCGGTACTATGTGGAGGTGGTAGCAACCATCGACTAGGTTTAACAGATGGATTCTTAATAAAAGAAAATCATATTATTGCTGCTGGCTCTATCGCTAAGGCAGTAGCTAATGCTATAGAATTACGTACTCATATGTCTAGTAATATACCTATTGAAGTTGAAGTAGAGAATTTACAAGAGTTAATACAAGCTCTAGAAACAAAAGCTGATATCATTATGTTAGACAACTTTAGTTATCAAGATATTACTCGCGCAGTAACGATAACTAAACAGCGTATCTTACTAGAAGTTTCTGGAAATATAACATTAAAAAACCTACCAGAATATATCTTAATGGGTATTGATTATATCTCTATAGGTGCCTTTACTAAACATGTACATGCGTTAGATTTATCTATGCGTTTAAGTTAATATGCCTTATGTGGTTGCCCTAACCGGCGGTATTGGTAGTGGTAAAAGTACAGTGGCGAATATTTTCGAGGCACTCGGTACTCCTATCGTAGATGCTGATGTTATTAGTCGGCAGATAGTTCAACCACATAGCAAAGCTTTACACTTTATTATAAATCGTTTTGGTAGTATTATGCTATATAATAATGGAATGTTAAATCGTACAGCTCTAAGAGAACAAATATTTAGTAATCCAGAAGATAAAGTATGGCTTAATAATCTACTTCATCCTATTATTCAGCAATTAACAGAACAGCAAATACATATTAGCTATGCTGATGCACCTTATGTTTTATGGGTAGTACCACTATTATTAGAAAATAACTTACAGCAGCATGCTGATAGAATATTAGTAGTTGATGTGTCGATTGAAAAACAAATAACTCGAACACTAATTCGTGATAATATTAGTAATAAGCAGGTAGAAAATATTTTATCAGCACAAATATCACACCAACAACGTTTATATTATGCAGATGATATTATTGATAATAATAGATCTCTCGAAGAGACTAAAAAACATATTATTAAATTAAATAATCTTTATCTAAAACTTGCAGCATTTAAAAGAAAACAAAAACAAAATAAAGATACATACATATCTGACCTATAAATTAAAACTAAATGACTTAGATTAATTCATTATTTATCTTTTAATCGTAAATGGTATTTTTGGTAGTTGATTATGTACTTCTAATTTACTAAGTATACTTATCACTTCATATTTTAGTGAATCTAGCATAGTTGAAAACATAATAAAAGATTCACGCTTATACTCTTGTTTTGGATCTTTTTGTGCATAACCGCGTAGATGAATACCTTGACGTAAATAATCCATAGCTGCTAAATGTTCTTTCCACAAAGAGTCAAGTGTTTGTAACATGATACGTCTTTCTAAATAACGCATCATATCTATACCTATTATTTCTTCTTTATGTTGATACTCTTCTAGTATTTTGGGAAAAAATATTTTTTCTTGCCAGCCTGGTTCATCTGTTTGCCATTGTATATTAGCAATATTCAGATCAAAATCATTTTGCAAACGTTGTTGTAAACCATATATATCCCACATTTCTTCTAGCGATTGTGGTGGAATATAAATATTAATTATACTTGTTAGTACATCTTTACGAATACTATTAATAGTTTGACTAATATCTGTAACTTCTAGTAATTCGTTACGCTGAGCATAAATTACTCTACGTTGATCGTTAATAACATCATCATATTCTAATAGTTGTTTGCGAATCTCAAAGTTACGGTTTTCAACCTTACGTTGAGCATTTGCAATCGCTTTTGTAACCCACGGATGTTCTATAGCCTCACCTTGCTTCATTCCTAATTTACGCATCATGCTTGATACACGATCGGAAGCAAAGATACGCATTAAAGCATCTTCCATAGACAAATAAAAACGAGATGAACCAGCGTCACCTTGACGGCCAGAACGACCCCGTAACTGATTATCTATTCGGCGTGATTCATGGCGCTCAGTACCAATAATATGTAGACCACCTACCGCTAAAACAGCGTCATGTCGTTGCTGCCATGATGTTTTAATATTATGAATTTGCTGTTTCTTAAGATTGTTATTTTTTAGTACTGCTATGTCTGCGTGCCAGCTACCACCTAGCATAATATCAGTCCCGCGACCAGCCATATTAGTAGATATAGTTACTGCACCAGGCTGACCAGCTTGTGCTACTATTTCAGCTTCCATAGCATGAAATTTTGCGTTAAGAACTTTATGCCTAATACCTGCTTTTTCTAAAGCATTAGATACGACTTCAGATTTCTCAATAGAAATAGTACCTACTAGAACTGGTTGTCTACGCTTACAACAAGTTTTAATTTCTTCTATAATTGCATTAATTTTTTCTGTTTCTGTCATATAAACAAGATCAGGAAAATCTTGACGAATCATTGGTTGGTTAGTTGGTACGACAATAGTATCTAGTTGATAAATAGAACGAAACTCAAATGCTTCAGTATCTGCAGTACCAGTCATTCCTGATAATTTCTCGTATAAACGAAAATAATTCTGAAAAGTTATTGATGCTAATGTTTGATTTTCATTTTGGATGACGACATGTTCTTTTGCTTCTATTGCTTGATGTAAACCATCTGACCATCGTCGACCAGGCATAGTACGACCTGTATGTTCGTCTACAATGATTACTTCATTATCTTTCACAATATAATCAACATTACGCGAAAAGAGTACATAGGCACGTAAGGCTGCAGTTACGTGATGCATTAGAATAATATTAGTTGGAGAATAAAGGGATTCTCCTTTTTCTAAAAGACCAGCATGAACCATCAGCTCTTCAATTAATACAAGACCTCGTTCAGTTAAGTTTACTTGACGATATTGTTCGTCTACTGAAAAATGACCTTCACCTTGAAAACTATCAGAATCTTCTTTTTCCTGGCGAATAAAATATGGCATAAGTTTATCAACTTTACGATATATTTCAGAGCTATCTTCTGCAGGACCAGAGATAATCAGTGGTGTTCGCGCTTCATCAATAAGAATCGAATCCACCTCATCTATTAACGCGTAATATAGTTTTCGTTGTACGCGTTCTGTTGTGCTAAATGCCATATTATCACGTAAATAATCAAAACCATATTCATTATTAGTACCATAAGTAATATCAGCAGCATAAGCGGTACGTTTAGCTGCAGCAGATAATCCATGTAAGTTCATTCCAACGCTCAGACCAAGAAACTCAAATAATGCACGATTATTTTCAGCATCGCGCTGTGCTAAATAATCATTGACTGTAACAACATGTACTCCCTTACCACTCAGAGCATTTAAATAAGCAGGTAAAGTTGCAGTTAAGGTTTTACCTTCACCAGTACGCATCTCAGCTATGCAACGATTATTTAGCACAATACCACCCAATAGCTGGACATCAAAGTGACGCATACCAAATACACGCTTACTAGCTTCCCGCACTACGGCAAAAGCTTCTGGTAAAATATTATTTACAAGTTCCTTTTGATTAATACGCGAGCGAAATTCTAAAGTTTTCGCAGCTAGCTGTTTATCACTAAGGGTTGCCATCTCCTGTTCAAGATTGTTGATAATATCCACAATTTTATTCATACGACGTAGTGTACGGTCATTGCGGCTACCTAAAATTTTAGTCAGAAGTCGTGCTAGCATAATAAGTTAAATCTCGTTACAACGGTGGCAAAATCATGTGATATAACATATATTTAATATTTATACATATCATGCTTACTAAGCGTATAATGTACTATTCTACTAGATAAATATTACCAAATATGTCAAGAAAAATAATAAATTTTGACTAATTTGTGATCTCACTATTTGAGTATTAGGTAATGATGTATTTCCCTAGGAAAATATTAATGAATGATAGATAATAGATAATGGTACGAATAGCATTCTGTAGCCATAAAGAGATGTAGATCATTTACATAAGACAGTACAATATTTATTGTAAGCGCGCTAGTTTAGTCTGAATATTTAGACTAAAAACTTAAAATATTTTTTTATATCGGTAGTCTAAGAATAAAAAAATCATTAATCTAAAAAACATAACATTAATTAAAAAAATTTAGCATATAAATACTGAATTATTTAGATAATATCTTATATAGAAATTTTATGAGGAATTTTATTAATTATGCGTAATAGCTATCCAATATCTATAGATGTACTATTTAATAATATTAATAATTCTAATCCTACTTCTTTAGAGAAACTCCAGCTACGTGCAGTTGAGTTATTAATTCTTAACCGTAAGGTTATTGAACTACTACCAGTAACATTACGTCCATGGTGTCGTGTTGCTAATTTACGTAATAATATCATAGTATTAGAAACTGCTAATGCTAGTTGGATGATGCGATTACGATATGAACAAACTCAATTAGTATATACTATACGAGCAAAAATTTTACCTTCATTATCTTCGATAGATATCAAAATTAAACCATCACTAGCTATAATAGGAAAACTTCCTATAAAACATAACAATAGTAGTTTGCTACCTAGTAACAAAATACTAAAACAAAAACCACGTATTTTAAGTTTACAAAGCGCTAAATTGATTCGCCATGTTGCAGCACATAGCGAAGGTAAATTACAGTCTCTACTAGAGCGATTAGCAAAACTTGCTAGAGATAGTACTGACTTAACATATCATAGTAGTAACAATTGTTTTTAACTAATTATTGGAACTAACCAGAATCTAATTTATTTTATTCTAAAAGATGGTGCTTTAAATGACGGTGGTAGTTCCTCTTCATCTTTAAAAGTCACGAGTTCCCAAGTTTCTTGACCTGCTAATACTGTTTGTAACAATTGATGATTCATCGTATGGCCAGATTTAAAAGCTGTGAATGCACCAATAATATTATATCCACACATAAATAAATCACCTATAACATCTAATGTGTTATGGCGAACGAATTCATCTGCAAAAGGTAAACCATTCTCATTTAGTACTCGATTATCATCCACTACAATTGCGCAATCTAAACTCCCACCAAGAGCTAGTCTATGACAGGACTGTAGATATTCAATATCACGCATAAAACCAAAAGTACGCGCACGACTTATTTTACCTATAAAAGATTCAGAGGAAAAATCAAGAAAATAACTTTGATAGTTCATATCAAATGCTGGATGCTTAAAGTCTATAGTTAAATCAAGGGTAAAACCATTAAATGGTGTGATAACAGCCCATTTTTCGCCTTTTTCAATACGTACAGTTTTTTTTAGCCGTAACAATTTCTTAGCACTATTTAACTCTTTAATACCAGCGTTCATTAAAAGATAGATAAATGGGCTAGCACTACCATCCATAATAAAAATTTCAGGTGCATTCACTTCAATGATAATATTATCTATGCCTAAACCAGCTAATGCTGCATTTAAGTGCTCTACTGTATAAATACGTACATTATCTTTATTTGCTACACAAGTACAGAGCATAGTATCACGTACTGAATGAGCATTTACGGTAAAATCTACAGGAGGGTTTAAATCAGTACGACGATAGATGATTCCAGCATTTACTGGAGCAGTATATAATGTTAATGTGACTTTTTTACCCGTATGTAATCCTATACCAGTAGCTTGTACAATACATTTTAATGTCCGCTGTTTGATCATCTAGTTATCTCGTGATGTTTTCTTATATAGCTAACCTGATTGATCCATTCAGTAAATTTAATCCGCTTGTTTACGCAAAAAAGCTGGAATATCTAGGTAATCTGGTTCTTTATTATTCTGTAAGTTTTGTTCATTGACGACTTTGGCTGTAATTTTCTGTTCTTGATACATTGGAGATATGCTATGTGAATTATTACAATAACGATGATCAATCAATGTTTGGTTATTTTGTTTATTAGTCACTAAGGTTATTTCTTGACGCGTATCGATACCGATACCAGTTGCTACAACAGTAACACGTAATTCATCATTCATATTTGGATCTAGTGAAGTACCAATTACTACAGTAGCATTATCAGAAGAGAAGGCACGAATAGTATTACCAACTGTTTCAAATTCATCTAGACGTAAATCAAAACCTGCAGTTATATTTACTAGTACACCACGAGCACCAGATAAATCAATATCTTCTAATAGGGGACTTGAAATAGCTATTTCCGCTGCTTCTTCCGCACGAGCTTCTCCAGAAGCAACGCCAGATCCCATCATAGCATAGCCCATTTCTGACATAACGGTACGGACGTCAGCGAAATCTACATTCATTAATCCTGGGCGAGTAATGAGCTCCGCAATACCCTGTACTGCACCTTTAAGTACGCTATTAGCAGCACTAAAAGCATCTAATAATGAAATTCCACGTCCCAATACTTTCAGCAACTTGTCGTTAGGAATAGTGATAAGAGAATCTACATGCTTGGATAGTTCAGCGATACCTTGTTCAGCGAATGCCATACGTTTCTTACCTTCAAAATTAAAAGGTTTTGTTACGACAGCTACAGTAAGAATACCTATTTCTTTAGCTATTTCTGCGACAACAGGTGCTGCTCCAGTGCCAGTACCACCACCCATACCAGCAGCAAGAAATACCATATCTGCGCCTTCTAAAACATCACGCAATACTTCTCTATCTTCCTCCGCAGAGTTTCGGCCAACTTCAGGATTAGCACCAGCACCTAAACCCTTAGTAATACTACTACCGATTTGTATCGTCTGGCCGACAGCTGTTTTACGTAATGCTTGGGCATCAGTATTAACGGCAAAAAATTCTACACCTTCGATACGTTCACGCACCATATGCTCAACAGCATTACCACCACCACCACCAACGCCGATAACTTTTATCACCGCATCATTGGTTAATTCCATTGGTTCAAACATCATTTTTCTCCATTAGTCTAGTTTAGTCTGGTAAACAACTAAAATTCTTTCCTTAGCCAGCAGCTAAGACGCTTAAGCCAGGTACTAACTAAAGTTTGTTTTGTGGTTTCAAGCTCACTAGTCAGATGATACTCTTTACCATAATGTAGTAACCCAACAGCTGTCGCATAGTCAGGTTCCTGAGAATAGTCTATTAGGCCCGTGATATTCAGTGGCTGTCCGATACGTACCTGGGTGTGGAAAACTTGTTGTGCACAGGCGGCTAAACCATCAATTTTAGCGGCGCCACCAGTTAACACAATACCAGCTGCTAGATGGTACTTCACTCCTTGCTGGCTAAGTTGTTCTTGTAATTGTAAAATGTCGTCTTTAACTAAATTTAATAATTCAGTATAACGCGGTTCAATAACCTCAGCTAATGTCTGGCGCTGTAGGTTACATGGCGAACGTCCTCCAACGCTTGGTACTTCCAAGTTTTCATCTTTACTTACAACTGTACCTAACGCGCAACCGTAACGAATTTTAATATTTTCTGCGTCTATGGGAGGTGTACCTAAAGCGTAAGCAATATCACTTGTTACTACATTACCAGCATATGGAATAACTTTCGTATGACGTAAAGATCCAGCAGTATAAACGGCTATATCCATAGTTCCACCACCAATATCTACCATACAAACACCTAACTCACGTTCATCATCGGTTAGAACCGCATAACTGGATGCTAGTCCTGCAAAAATTAGTCGGTCTACTCTTAATCGACAGCGTTCAACAACTTTAATAATATTTTTAGCCATATCATTATGACACGTAATAAGATGAACCTTAGCTTGCATTCGTACTCCGGATAATCCTACTGGATTTTTGATTCCTTCTTGGTAATCAATATCATAGTCCTGTGGTATGACATGTAAAATTCTATGTTCATCACGTACCCGTACTGATTTAGCAGTATGTACTACATTTTCGACATCTTCTTGAGTTACTTCTTCCTCAGAAATAGGAACTATGCCTATTTCATTTTGGCAGCTAATATGTTTACCAGATAATGCCAGATAGACAGAAGAAATTTCGCAATCAGCCATTAGCTCAGCTTGATCAATAGCTCGTTGTACGCACTTGACTACTGATTCCAAATCATTAACACCACCTTTGTCCATCCCACGAGAGGGACAACTACCTACACCGATGATGTTGATAATACCATCAGGTAAAATATCCCCGATTAGTGCAGCTACTTTAGCAGTGCCGATATCTAATCCAACTACTAGTTTCCTGTCTATAGCCTTAATCATATTTATTTTGCCTATGCCTGATTCTGTTACTAATTCCTTGGTTTCGAATCTATAAAGATAGGTGCCCAGCCTACAGCAAAGCCTGATTGATATCGTAAATCAACATAGCTAATACGTTTATGATTTTTCCAAGCCTGTTGAAGTAGAATTGGATACATATCAATAAAGCGCTGTAAGCGCTGAATTCTATCCTTCCGGCCTAATGTTAGTTTGATATCGTCCTGTAAAATCAGTTGCCAAGAATAGCGTGCGCTCATACTTACTATTTTTATCTGACAATTAACTAATTTGAGTAATTGATTCATGTTGGTATAGCCCATTAGCACATCTATTTCACTCCCTTGTGGGCCGTAAAGCATAGGTATTGATCCAAGAGTTCTTTGGTCTGTAAGACAGCTAAATTTTTGTCCACTGTTATCTAACATATATAAATCATTCCAGCGTGCTACTGGAACATATTCCACTAAAGATATTTTTAGCTTATCTGGCCACTGTTTTCGTACACTAACTTGCTTAATCCATGGTAGCTTCTGGATCTGTTGGTGAATGACATTCACATTCTGTGTTACAATGGTACCAGGTACTCCTAGCGCCATAATCGACTGACATATATCATTATGAGTTGTATAACAAAGTTTACCTACAATTACTAACTTAGATAAAGGTAAACAATGATTTTTCATCCAAGCTACGAAGATCCAACAGCTCCATAATATGGTACTCAGTACCAAAATTAGGAACATTAAACTCATAAACTTGTGGTACTTTATATTACGCACAAAGGTATACTTACATTAATAGTACAGTTGTTAACTTCCACCTGACACATATGATTATCTTAATTTTAGTCATAAAGTTGATGAGAATTGTTAGGTTGCATTTGACTATCAGCTAGTTTGTCTGCTATTTGTCCTACTGTACCTGCTCCTTGCATTAACACTAAGTCATTATTTTGTAAACATTGTGCTAGAATTATAGGTAATTCATCTATATTATCGATCAAAATTGGGTTAATTTTGCCACAGGAGCGGATAGTAGAACAGAGTGATCTACTATCCGCTCCAACGATTGGATCTTCACCAGCTGGATAAACATCTAGCATTAGTAGAACATCTACGCTCGAGAGTACATGTGCAAAAGATTCATATAAATCCCTCGTACGAGTATAACGATGTGGTTGGAAAACCATTACTAGACGTTTATCAGGCCATCCTACCCGCGCAGCTTTGATAGTTGCGTCAACTTCCGTAGGGTGGTGGCCATAGTCTTCGACTAACATTACTGTTCCATATTTCCCGTTAATATTTTTTAACGCATAACAACCAAGTTCATCGAAGCGACGTTTGATTCCTTGGAATTGAAATAGTGCTTGTAAAATACAATGGTCTTCTATACCTTCTTCGATTGCAACCGCAATCGCAGCTACTGCATTCAAGGCATTATGCCGCCCCGGAGCATTTAGTTCTATCTGAATTGCCGGACTATCGTGCCGATAAAGTGTAAAGCTACTACGAGCACCTTTTTGACAGTAGTTAGTCATATGTAGGTCTGCATGATTGTTAAAACCATAAGTAATAATTTGCCTACTAAGACGTGGTAATAGCTCACGGATAACAGGATCATCTAGACACATGATAGCCCGGCCATAAAATGGTACATTTTGTACAAAATTAATAAATGTTTGCTTTAATTTATCAAAATTTCCCTCATAATTATCCATATGATCAGCTTCAATGTTAGTAACTATACTCATTATAGGATGTAAACATAATAAAGATGAGTCACTTTCATCGGCTTCAGTAATTAAATAACGTCCATAACCTAAACGTGCATGCCTACCTACTGATTTCACTAAACCACCATTAATCACTGTAGGGTCTAAACCAGCTTCGGTGTAAATACTAGCTACCATAGCAGTTGTGGTAGTTTTACCATGTGTTCCAGCAATAGCAATACCATGCCGAAAACGCATTAACTCAGCTAGCATCTCTGCGCGTGTAATAATTGGAATACGCGCTTTTTTAGCTGCTAATATTTCCGGATTATTTGTGCTAATAGCACTAGAGACAACTACAACACTAGCTTTATTAATATTTTCGGGACTATGATGGAATACAATTTTGGCACCTAATTCAATGAGTTGCTGCGTGATCATATTTGGTACTAAATCTGAACCGCTAATTTGATAGCCTTCATTTACTAAAATTTCTGCGATTCCACCCATACCAGCACCACCAATACCAATAAAGTGAATTTGCTTGACGTGTCGCATTTGTGGAACCAAAGTTCGCAGTTTAGCTAATTTTTTTATATTCACATGTTTCCTGAGAAGAATGAGATTATCGAAATATGTATTCAACTCAACCTCTATGTGCTGAGATTAGACTTGCGCTACCGCTATTACCTCATTTGCCACTCTTTCAGTTGAGTCTGTAATAGCGATAGTTCTAGCACGTTGTGCCATAACTAGTAGTGTGGCACGATCTAAATTAGTTATCACGTCTCTCACTATATCTACAGTAAAGTTCTGTTGTTCAATAATTTTAGCAGCACCAACTTGCTCTAGTAGCCGCGCATTCCAGTACTGTTGACGATCTTTATGCATAAAAGGAACAAAAAGTGCCGGTAGACCAACGGTAGCTACTTCACTAACAGTTAGTGCTCCAGAACGACATACTACAAGATCTGCCCAAGCATAAGCAGTAGCTATATCATCTATAAAATTTACTACTTTATATTGATGTTTTATTGCTCCTATTGAAGCATATGCTTTTTGCACCTCTACTAACGCACCTTGCTCAATACCTACTTGATGCCAAAAGGTAAAAATACTAGATAGTTGTGCTGCAACAGCTGGCAATATTTGGTTGAGTATTTTTGCACCTTGGCTACCACCAATTACTAAGATTCTAATAGGACCAGTACGATCACGCAGACGTAAAGATGGTTCCAGTACAGTGATTAATTCTTTACGTACGGGGTTTCCTACTATCTTGGCATAAGGAAACGCGCCAGAAAAAGCTTGTAGTACCTTATCAGCAATTTTCGCTAGCCAGCGGTTAGTAAGTCCTGCAACACTATTTTGTTCATGGACGACTATTGGAATACCACATATCCAGGCAGCTAAACCTCCAGGTCCAGAAACATATCCTCCCATACCTAGCACTACATCTGGTTGCCATACACACATAATGCGTTTTGCCTGCAGTACAGCACTCAACAAAGATACAAGAACTATTATTTTGTTTTTAATATCTTTGCCACGTAGTCCCTGAATACAGAGAGAATATCTTTCTATACCATTTTTAGATACTAAATCAGCGTCTATACCGTTAGTAGTACCTAACCAACAAATTTGCCAACCTTGTGCCATTAGATAATGAGCTACAGCTAAACCTGGAAATACATGTCCTCCGGTACCACCAGCCATAATTATCAAACGCTTTGCCATCATCGAGATGGCTTTATAAAAGCTTGATATTTAGCCATACGACTCTCGAAATCTATTCTAAGTAAGAGCATGATTGCTGTTGACATGATTAAAAAACTAGATCCACCATAACTAATAAGCGGTAATGTTAATCCTTTAATAGGTAGCATACCAGCAGCAGCTCCCAAATTAATTAGAGTCTGAAAACTAAACCAAATACCAATAGAACAGGCTAAAAAACCAGAAAAACGCTGATTGATTTCTAGTGCATAACGCCCAATCAAAATAGCGCGTAAAGCAATACTAAACACCATAGATAAAGTGAACAAAACACCAATAAAACCTAGTTCTTCACCAATAATGGCGAAGATAAAATCTGTATGTGCTTCAGGTAAGTACTCTAATTTTTGTACGGAATTGCCTAACCCTTGACCCCAGTATGCCCCTCGTCCAAACGCCATCAAAGATTGAGTTAGTTGATAACCGCTACCAAAAGGATCTTGCCACGGATTCCAAAAAGATATTACTCGCCGCATACGGTAAGGTTCAGTAATAATTAAAAGTACTACAGCGAAGATAACTGAGCAGATAATAGAAAAAAATTGCCAAATTTTAGCACCAGCAAGAAATAACATCGCTAGTGTGGTAACAAATAAAATGACCACGGTTCCTAAATCTGGCTGTGCTAACAAAAGAACTGCTAGTACAACCATCACCCCCATAGGTTTACAAAATCCCCATAAATTATTACGCACTTCATCTACTTTACGTACGAGATAACTAGATAAGTAACAAAATAGAACTAGCTTTGATAATTCTGACGGCTGGATACGCAATGGACCAAAACTAAGCCAACGCGATGCTCCATTGACTACGCTTCCGATAATTAATACTACTAACAGCATTACGATAGTCATAAGTAACATCACTGTACTGTAACGCTGCCAAAATTTTATTGGTACCCGTAACGTACATAGAGATAACGCAAAAGCAAGAATTAAATAACAAGCTTCACGTTTGAAAAAGTAAAATGGATCATGAAAAATACGCGCGCCAATAGGCATTGACGCTGAGGTTACCATTATAAATCCTATACAAGTTAGCCCGAGAGTAAGCCATAATAAAATACGATCATAAAGTACTACATTTATTTTTAATTTAGGCTCCTGTATACCGATGATCTGGTCCTTAAAAAATATAAGCCACTTTATACTGGTAAATAGTATTTGCATGAACTAACCTTAAGGACTAATTTTCTAAAAGCTTTACCGCGCGCTTTAAAGTTATCAAATTGATCTAAGCTAGAGCAAGCTGGTGATAATAGTACAACATCTCCTGCTCTTACTTTATTTCCGATAATATACATAGCTTGAGCTAGCGTTTGAGTAATAGTCGCTATATTTGGGCGTAAATCAGCGAGTTGCTTTCTATCTTGTCCAAAACAGTACAGTTGTATATGGCTACCTTGTACTAATGATCGTAAGGGTGAAAAGTTTGCTAACTTACCATCACCACCAAGTAGCAGATGTAAAGTTCCCTCTAACTTTAATGCATTGATTGCTGCTTTTGTACTACCTACATTAGTTGCTTTTGAATCATTAATCCAACGTATGCCATTACTTTCTAAAACAAGCTCAAAACGATGCGCAAGCCCAGAAAAATTACGTAATGCTATTAAACAGGCTTTACGGGGAATAGCAACTGTATCAGCTAGTGCTAGTGCTGCTAGCGCATTAATTTCATTATGATGGCCAACAATTCTCATGTCATCGCAATTGAGTAATAGTTCTTCTTGCTTCATCAACCACCTTTTACCATTGTTATAACCAAGGTGATAAGCGCCAGTCATAGCACCAAAGCTAATTAAAAATTTTTTTGCTATATTAGTATAGTTTATCGGTAAAGTTAGTGGATCTTCAGCATTAACCACATAAACGGTAGCCTGCTGATAAATTTTTAACTTAGCAGCACGGTATTGCTGTAATCCCAAAGGATAACGATTCATATGATCTTCGCTGATATTTAAAATAGTTGCGACCGCTACCTTTAAATTTTTGGTTATTTCCAACTGAAAGCTTGAGAGCTCGAGAATATATAGTTGATAATATTGTTGTAATAATAATAAAGCAGGCTTACCTATGTTACCACCGACTCCTACTTGCCAACCAGCACAAGTAGCCATTTGACTTACAAGTTGAGTAACAGTACTTTTACCATTAGATCCGGTTATAGCTATAACTGGTGAGGTAACCTCACGCAAGAATAATTCAATATCTCCAATGATTTCCACTCCATTTTTGGCCGCCGCTTCTAGTGCGGGATGCGATAAAGCTACACCGGGGCTAATAACAATTAGCGTAGCTTCCAACAGCCATTCTTCTTTAAAATCACCTAGCCAATATTCTACATCAGTAGGTAACTCATTGAGTTTAGGAGGACAAAAATTAGTATCGATTACTCGTGGCCTAGCGCCACGAGCGCAGAAAAAATCAACACAAGAGATGCCTGTGATTCCTAATCCTATAACAACAATATTTTGCTCCTGATAATTGATCATTTTGATTTACATTTACCGCACCTTTAGCGTAGCTAGTCCAATTAAGACCAACATGAGTGAAATAATCCAAAAACGTACAATTACACGTGGTTCAGGACACCCTTTGAGTTCATAATGATGATGGATTGGTGCCATACGAAAAAGTCGCTTTCGGCGTAATTTAAACAAACTCACTTGTAAAATAACTGATAGTGTTTCGACTACAAAGACACCACCCATAATCAGTAATAAAAACTCCTGTCGCAAAAGTACAGCAATAGTACCAAGTGCACCTCCTAAAGCTAGTGCACCAACATCTCCCATAAAAACTTGCGCTGGATAAGTGTTAAACCATAAAAAACCTAAACCAGCGCCAACAATAGCAGTACAAACTACAACTAACTCACCAGCAAAACTAATATAGGGAATATGTAGGTAAATAGAAAAATTAATATTGCCGGTTGCCCAAGCTACTAATGCGAGTCCAGCTGCAACTAATACCGCCGGCATAATCGCTAAGCCATCCAGGCCGTCGGTAAGATTTACTGCATTACTAGCACCAACAATAGCAAAGTAAGTTAATAGTACATACCATAATCCTAATTGCGGTATTATGTCCTTAAAAAAAGGTACTACAAGTTGGGTAGCTGTAGTATTGTTACCGAAAGTGAACATAGTGCAGGCTACTGCAAGAGCAATCACTGATTGCCAAAAATATTTCCAACGTGCCATTAAGCCTTTGCTATTATTATGTATTACCTTTCTATAATCATCTATTAAACCAATAATACCATAACCTATTAAGACAAAAAGGACACACCAGACATAAGGATTAGATAAAGAAGTCCAGATTAGCACCGAGATAATAATGGATAGTAATATCATTAACCCGCCCATAGTAGGTGTACCACATTTGATTGAGTGCGAATCAGGTCCATTATTACGTACTACCTGACGAATTTGCAGCTTCTCTAACCAAGCTATTAAAGATTTACCTATTAATAAAGAGATACATAAGGCAGTTAATAAACTAACGATAGCGCGGAACGTTAAATAAGAAAAAAGATTCAAGATTGAATAAAATCCAACAAAATAATTAGCAACAAACACTAACATTTTTTTTCTCCTGTAATACCTGTACCACATGCTCCATGGCAGCATTACGTGATCCTTTCACGAGAACGGTAATTACTTTATGCTCAGATAATAACTGAGTAATACGATTAGTTAGTGTTGATTTATCTTGAAAATGTTCTCCTTGTTTACTTACATCGCCGATTAGATGACTGAGGCGCCCAACGCTTAAAACTTTATCAATACCTGCTATAGCGATTATTTTGCCAACTTCTTTGTGGCATTGTATTTCTTGATCACCTAGTTCAGCCATATCCCCAACTGCCATAACACGATAGCCTGGCATTTCAGCCAAAACCTCCGTGGCAGCAATCATGGAACTAACATTAGCATTATAACTATCATCAAGTAATAGCATATTATTACCTAGCTTGATAGGAAATAATCGTCCTGGTATCGGATTAATCTGAGCTAAGCCTATAGCAACGGCTGAAAGTGTCGCACCAACTGATAGCGATAATGCACTAGCAGCCAAAGCATTAGCTATATTATGTCGTCCTAATAGCGGTAATCTCACCCGGCAA
Organism: Candidatus Palibaumannia cicadellinicola; assembly: GCF_000754265.1. Classification (NCBI taxonomy): domain Bacteria; kingdom Pseudomonadati; phylum Pseudomonadota; class Gammaproteobacteria; genus Candidatus Palibaumannia; species Candidatus Palibaumannia cicadellinicola. Next base: position 599,975 of record NZ_CP008985.1, read on the forward strand.
TTACCTAGCGGACTATGTAAAGTAAA